>JAGBQU010000235.1 GCA_017632755.1 Lachnospiraceae bacterium | reverse complement strand
GCCGGCTTAGCCAGTAAAGCACCGATCTTGCTGCGGAATGTCGACATCATACCGGCCTTTACCTGCGAAAGAAGTGTTGCTCCCACACCCTCATATGTTTTCAAAAGAATATTGCCCGCAAAAGCCTCACAGACCACGATATCCACATCGCCGGCCGGCACATCCCTTGCCTCCACATTTCCGACAAAATTAATGTCCGGACAGTTGTCCAAAAGCGGATAGGTTTCTTTTACAAGCGCATTCCCCTTATCCGGTTCCGCTCCGATACTGAGCAGCCCTACCTTCGGACTGGGCACTCCAAGAACGTATTCCATATATACGGATCCCATCTTGGCAAACTGTACAAGCTGCGATGCACGCGCATCCACATTGGCTCCGCAGTCGAGAAGAAGTGTCGCTCCCTTCGCCGTAGGAATAAGCGGCGCGAGAGGCGGTCTCTCAACTCCCTTGATCCTTCCGACCAGAACCTGCCCGCCAACGAGGTTGGCCCCGGTACTGCCTGCCGAGACATATGCATCACAGATACCCTGTTTAACCATTCCCATCGCTTTTACGATGGAGGAATCCTTCTTTTTACGGATCGCATTGACCGGCGCTTCCGCCATCTCGATGACCTCCGTTGCATTAACGATCTCCACTCTCTCTTTATCGTATTCGTAGTCTTTCAGATGCTGCTCGATCAGCTCCTGCTTGCCCACCAGAAAGACCTTCACCTTTTCACTCTCATTCACTGCATTTACAGCGCCCTTTACGATCTCCTCAGGCGCATGGTCTCCGCCCATCGCATCGACCGCAATATTTACCAATTCCGACATGTTATTCCTCCTTAAAAGCCTTCTTCTAATATACTAAAATCACATATAAAAAGCAAGGGAAAACACGAAAAAAGACCCTTCGCGCAATGCGAAAGGTCTTATGCTTTCTGATTAATCAACTGCAATGATCTCTCTCTTGTTGTAAGAACCGCATTTCTTACATACTCTGTGAGGCATTGCTAATTCGCCGCACTTGCTGCACTTTACTAAGGTCGGAGCGCTCATTTTCCAGTTTGCTCTTCTCTTGTCTCTTCTACCTTTAGAAGATTTATTCTTGGGACAGATTGACATCGTTACACCTCCTTATTTGCGTTAAAGATATCATTTATCACTGCCATTCTAGGGTCAGGTATGAATGTATCACAACCGCATTCTCCCAGATTGAGGTCCTTGCCACATTGCTTGCATATACCCTTGCAAGTTTCTCTGCACAAAACCTTCGTAGGCCAGTTTATCAGTAATTCATTGCCGATCAGTTTATCCGTGTCCAGATGATATCCTTCCATAAAGAAAAGTCCGTCGGCATCGACAGGATGCTCGATCTCCTCTGCAGATATATCCTCATTCACCGAAAATGCTATCTCCACGTCTACCGGCTTTAAGCACCTGTCACATTCCATGGAAACTGTGCATGCGAAGTTTCCACTCAGGTTTGCCTTGCCCTTTCCGGTGTTTTGGCAGATCAGCCGCATCGGCTCCTTATGAAGAAACGGGAATGTTCTTCCACTGTTTGTAAAGGTATCCGGCTCATAGTTTATGAGCACTTCCTCCACCTTATCTTCATAGGATAATATCTCTGTCAGATTCAATAACATACTCTCTCCTATCCATACTCAAGTAATTATACATATGAGGTCGTTCTTTGTCAACTGTTTTTTTGAAAAACGCCTTTCCCGAACGGGAACAAAAAATTGTCTATATTTGTAACATATGGTATATTAAGGATATGTTCACACATCCAAAAGCGATCTGTGCGCAAAAATGGCAGCAAAACGGAGAGTACAATTATGAAAAAAATGCTTCCGAGGTTTCTGGTTGCGCTCATCACCTATCTGCTTATGCAGGCAATCCTATATACAAAGATCCGGCTGGTTTTTGCCATTCCGGAGCAGATTTGCCCATCCTATATCGCGATCCGCACCCTGGCAGCGGTCTTTGGAGTCACGTTGCTCACGTTGCTGTATACTGCGATTGATCTTATCATCCATAAAGACCAAAACTTTCTGTCCTATATCCCCTACTTTGTATTCTACCTCGGGATCATGGGAGTATTTTTTCTGCTTACTTACCCGGGGATCTTTAAGGGAGATGAGTTTTATGTGCTCAGATCCGCCCTATCCTTTCAGCTCTCCCCTGCCCAGTCAGGCCTCACAAGCTTATTCTATATTTGCTGTCTTTTATTTGTCCCTTCCATGGCAGCCATCACGGGAATACAGCTTCTCGGGATCTGCACCGCTTTCTCATATATCATGAAACATCTGCGGGAGCTTTATCCGACCAGGCTTGTGTGGATCGTATCCATCCCCTGCCTTTTGCTTCCGGTCATCGATGGGAATCTATTCACGCTTCGTTCCACACCCGTTGGCTGGTTGTTTACACTGATGCTCTTTCGTATATTCTTTCTCTACAAAAAACATTCCGCCCCAAAAACCGGTCTTTCGGACGCTGTCTTTTTTGCCGTGACCGGCGGACTTTTGTGCGCATGGCGCAACGAATATGTCTATCTGCTTGTGCTTCTTCCGCTGGCGCTTTTGTTTCTAAGGCTCTGCGATCTGAAAAAAGCGCTCCTTCTGATGCTTGCTTTGCTGCTTTGTTTCCGGCTTTGGAACATTCCCAACCGCATTGCACAAGACGGGTGCAACAAATACCCGATCTCCCTTGTTCTGAACCCGATTGCAAACATCTTCAACCAGGAACATATTGACGGTCCGACGGCATATGAGGACATTCTGACGATCAACGAACTGGTGGATGTCCGTCTTTTACGCGAAAGCGCATCCGTATGCAACATCAGCCAGTATTGGAATATCCCGGATATTTTGCCCCAAAAGCAACTGAGCCGCTTCATGGCGGCCAGTCTGCGTATCATTCTATATAATTTTGATGACTTTTTGAAGTATCGTTTCCAGACCTTTGCCTACACCAATGGTTTCTACAAAGACAGGATCAATCATCCCGGCGGTGAGATGGTTTCCGGCATTCTGGATCTGGTCTATTACGGCGAGGATTACAAGACCAAGTTCATACTGGTCAATCCGATCCTCTCACGACAGCTTAGGCATAAAACGATCGAGTTTCTGGCCTGTCGCCATTATGTCCAGGGCGAGATCACGACCAATATCCTGCTTCCCATCCTGTATGACTGTGTGCCGGTGATCAGACTTCTGACCGTGTGCATGCTCGCGGCACTCTTCCGCAAAAAGTACTGGTTTTGCTGCCTTGCACTCCTTTGCATGACACAACTGATCCTGATCTTTTTAACGGCACCTGCCATGTTCTTTATGTACTATTTCTGCTTCTATCTGAGCGGATATCTGCTTTGTGCGCTGTTTGTGCTCGATACGCGATCTCAACGCAGGGAACAGCCTTAACTCATCACCAAGAATCTATACCAACTGCGCCTGCACGGCGGTCAAAGCAACAACGCCGACGATATCTTCCCAGGAACAGCCTCTGGAGAGGTCATTGACCGGCTTAGCAATTCCCTGCAGCATCGGTCCGTACGCCTCCGCCTTGCCCAGACGTTGAACCAGCTTATAGCTGATGTTTCCGCAATCGAGGTTCGGGAATACAAGCACATTGGCTTTTCCTGCGACTTGGCTTCCCGGTGCTTTTACTTTGGCAACGCTGGGAACCAGAGCTGCGTCCGGCTGCAGTTCGCCGTCGATGCACAGATGCGGGTATCTCTCCTTTGCGATCTTCGTCGCATCGACCACCCGGTCCACGAGCGCATGTTTTGCACTTCCCTTGGTGGAATGGGACAACATGGCAATGATCGGCTTTGCGCCCACAAGGCTCTTAAAGCTTCGCGCAGAGGATTCTGCGATCTCTGCCAGCTCCTCTGAAGACGGATCCTGGTTCAGTCCGCAGTCAGCAAACAGGAATGTACCTTTTTCACCATAGTCACAATCCGGCACATCGATGATAAAAAATCCCGATACAAGCTTCACTCCCGGTGCCGTCTTGAGGATCTGAAGCGACGGTCTGAGCACATCCGCCGTGGCATGACATGCACCTGCAACCATTCCATCCGCATCGTTCGCCTTGACCATCACAACCCCGAAGGTGAGATAATCGTTTAAAAGGATCTCTCTTGCCTTGTCTTCCGTCATTCCCTTTGCCTTACGTGTCTCATAAAGCAGAGTGACATAGTCTTCAAATTTATCGCAATTTCGCGGATCGACAACCTTTACACCGTCAAGATCCACTTCAAGCCAACCGGCACCGTCCATGATCTTTTCCTTATCGCCGACCATGATGATATTCGCGATCCCCTCACTGAGAACCTTTGACGCAGCGATCAGTGTACGCTTGTCGTTCGTCTCCGGGAGCACGATCGTCTTTTTATCCATTCTTGCCTTATCCTTGATCAAGTCAATATAACCCATATTTCCCTCCAAATGCATTTACTATTCTTGGCGTTTACTCTTCTTTTGTGCCGCGGCACTATTCTAAGTATAGAACAAAGCCCCCCTGCAAACAATATCAGATACGCATTTTTTTGTTTAAAATGCGATACAAAATATCCCCACTCACGATCTGCGCTTTTTCAAAAAATAGAGATGTGAAAAATGTTCCCTTTTTCGTTTACATCTAGTACAATATACAAAAACGGAAAACCGGTTTACTATGGGGAATATGAAAATGAAGGTTGCAGCAATCATTGCCGAATACAATCCTTTTCATAAGGGACACGAATATTTATTTCAGGAAACACGGAGGCTCACCGGCGCCGATCATATCATTGTCGTCATGAGCGGTGATTTTACACAGCGCGGAACGCCTGCGATCGCCGACAAATATCTGCGCGCCCACATGGCACTCCTTGGCGGTGCGGATCTGATCCTGGAACTTCCCATACACTATGCCTGCTCCAGCGCGGAATTTTTTGCAAAAGGCGCAGTCACACTTTTAAACAAGCTCGGAGTTGTGGACGTACTCTGCTTCGGCAGCGAGAGCGGCGATCCTAAGAAGCTTTGGCCAATTGCCCGCGTTCTGGCAGACGAGCCGGCAGAATACAGACAACATCTGCGCACCTTTATGCGCCGCGGTATGAGCTATCCGCTGGCAAGAAATCAGGCGCTCGAGATGACCATTCCGGATTTTGCCGAATACGAGGATATCGTCAAATGCCCGAACAATATTCTTGCGATCGAATATCTGAAGGAACTTCTGCGTTCCGATGCTGCCATGGAAGCATTTACGATTCGCCGAATAGGTGGTGATTACCACGATCAGAGACTGAATACAAACTTCAGTTCCGCGATCTCCATACGGCAATGCCTGCTTCTGGGGAATCCACTCTCCATGATCAAGGAGCAGATCCCGGATAACTGCCACGAGCTGTTGGAGCATAGTGTCGGCAGATATTTCCCGATCTTTTCGAATGATTTTTCCGACCTTTTGCGTTATCGCCTGCTGTTGGAGCGCAAAAGCGGCTATACGGGATATGCAGATGTACCGGCTAATCTTTCCGATCGAATACAGAAAAATCTGCTTCAGATGGAGTCTATCGAACAGTTTTGCGATTTGTTAAAAACCAAAAATATGACCCATGCCAGGATCAGCCGCAGCCTCGGGCATATTCTCCTTGGAATCCGCCAGGAAGAAATGGATGCCCTCCTTTCAAACGGCCTGGTCCATTATGCGCGCATATTGGGATTTCGTTCTTCTTGCAGCCAGCTGCTGAAAATGATCAAAAAAAATGCCTCCATCCCGCTGATCAGCAAACCCGCCGACGCTGCCATGCAGCTGAGCGCCGAGGGCCTTGCTCAATTTGAGCGAGATATTGAGGCATCGCATATCTATGAGATGATCGCTGCTTCCAAATTTGCACACCCGTTTAGCAACGAGTATCAGCGGCAGATCATACGGATCGACTGAGCAGAGGAATCACTTTTTCCGGTGTATCCTCTGCCATATCGTCTAATTCTTAAAGCTATGGATCGGTGCCGGGATTCTTCCGCCACGATTCACAAAAGCGTCACACGAAAATCCGTTGACCGGCATGATCGGCGCATAGCCAAGCAGGCCGCCAAACTCAACGGTCTCTCCCACGCCTTTTCCGACCACCGGGATCAGGCGTACAGCCGTGGTTTTCTGGTTCACCATACCGATCGCCAGTTCATCCGCAATGATACCCGAGATCGTGGTTGCCTTCGTATCACCCGGAATCGCGATCATATCCAGTCCTACGGAGCAGACACAGGTCATCGCTTCCAGCTTCTCCAGCGTAAGCGCACCGGCGCTCACTGCATCGATCATTCCCTGATCCTCACTCACGGGGATAAAAGCTCCTGACAGGCCTCCGACATAGCTTGATGCCATGACACCACCTTTTTTGACCTGATCATTGAGCAGTGCAAGTGCTGCAGTCGTTCCCGGAGCACCTGCGTGTTCCAGTCCGATCTCACATAAAATATCAGCTACACTGTCGCCAATGGCCTGTGTAGGTGCAAGAGACAAGTCCACAATACCAAATGGGATGCCAAGCATTTTAGATGCCTCCTTGGCAACCAGCTGGCCGACTCTTGTCACCTTAAATGCAGTCTTTTTGATCGTCTCACAGAGGACTTCAAAGTTCTCTCCTCTCACTTTCTCAAGTGCCGTGCGGACAACGCCCGGACCGGAAACGCCGACATTAATGATGGCATCGGCTTCTGTCACGCCATGGAATGCACCGGCCATAAACGGATTGTCATCCGGTGCGTTACAAAATACCACAAGCTTTGCACAGCCGAGGGAATCGTTCTCTTTTGTGTATTCCGCAGTCTGCTTGATGATCTCTCCCATGAGCTTGACCGCATCCATATTGATACCGGTCTTGGTGGAAGCCAGGTTTACCGAACTGCAGACACGCTCTGTCGTAGAGAGTGCGAGCGGAATGGAGCGGATGAGCAGTTCATCTGCTTTTGTCATGCCTTTTGAAACCAGCGCAGAATATCCGCCGATGAAATTCACGCCGACCAGCTTTGCAACCTCGTCCAGTGTTTGGGCGATCTGGGCAAAATCTTCCGGCGTTTTACATGCGCTGCCCCCACGAGTGAGATCGGAGTCACGGATATCCTCTTGTTGACGATCGGGATCGCATACTCTTTCTCGATCTCGTCACCGGTCGCCACCAGATCTTTGGCGATCGTTGCTATTTTCGTGTATATATTCTTTTTGAGTTTCTCCAGATCGGAGTCAATACAATCGAGAAGGCTGATGCCGATCGTAATGGTGCGGACATCCAGATTCTCCTTCTCAATCATCTTATTCGTTTCGTTTACTTCCCAAAAATTGATCATTTTCTTTCCTTCCGTCTATATCAGTTTTCCGCGCAGCGGCTTAAGAGCCCCTGCATCGCACATCTCTTGCCGTGCCTTCGCAAAATCGCGGATCAAATACGATGCATTGAGTCAAATATGTCTTCGCGCTGGCATTTAATGGTCACACCGATGGATTCACCGACTTTCGCAAGTTCATCGGATATCTCTCCGAAGCTTTTCGGCGACTGGTTCATATCGACAAGCATCATCATATTAAAGTATTCCTGCACGATGGTCTGCGAGATATCCAGAATATTTACCTGATTGTCCGCCAGATAGCTGCACACTTTCGCTATGATGCCGACGGTATCTTTTCCTACAACGGTGATAATTGTTTTTTTCATGTGATTTCTCCTCATATTGTTATGATAGTTTCGTTTAGGCGTTTGCATGTGATAAAGTCAACTGACTCACAAGACATCAGATGACAAGTAATTCCATGGGTTCGTTTCTTTTTGCAACCATAAGCACAAAATCTTCCGCATGGTAGCGGTTATCGCTCATATTGATCTCGAGCCTGACGGCCTCATAGGCAAGCTCAGGCATGTTGTTTTCCTTACTCAGATGCCCCAGAACAATATATTTCAAACGGTCACACAAGACCTTGCTCAGCAGTCTTCCCGAATTTTCATTGGACAAATGCCCCCGGTCTCCGAGGATCCTTCGCTTGAGAGGATAAGGATACGGCCCAACCTGAAGCATATTTTCATCATGGTTCGCCTCGACAAAAAGAGCATCCATATCTCTGAGGCCTTCCACTATTTCCTCTGTATAATATCCCAGATCCGTAATGATACCCAGCCTCTTTTCACCTGCATATATGCGGTATGCGACTGGTTCACGCGCATCGTGAGAGATCGGCATTGGATCCACACGCAGATTCCCGATCGTCACGACCTCTTCCGTCGCGATCGGATGAAAAAGCATCGGATCGATCGCACCGACCGATTTTGTATTCAGGATCCCTTCTATCGTACCCTTCGTCGCATAGATGGGGATCCTCTGTTTTCTGGACAAAACTCCGACTCCCGCAATGTGATCGATGTGCTCATGCGTCACAAAGATGGCATCGATATCTGCGGTCGAAAGCCCGATCGTCCCAAGGCCTTCCTCAATCCGCTTTCCGCTGATCCCGGCGTCTACCAGAATATGTGTCTGCCCGTCGCCGACATAGATACAATTGCCGCTCGAGCCGCTTGCAATACTAAGTAAATTCATGTTCTCACTCCGTTTTTTTTGCCGGACATGCACGCTATCCAAAGCCAACCGGCATATGTTTTTTAAAACTTTAGTCCGCCCAATAAATATCAAGGACATCTCCGGTCTTTAGCAGATCCGTATAAGCCGCATTGACGCCGTTGAGTTTTAGAACCACCGTGGAGCCCTTTGGCTTGGAAAGATCAAAATCGATATGATCAAACACATCTACAAAAATGTAATCCGGCTTTCCGGAAAGGATCACTTTTTTCTGATTTACGGATACATACACAATATTGTTGACCGTCCTGGGGATTTCTTCCTCGGATTGCTCTGCATCTGTACCATCTTCTGCATTGGCAGCCTCTGCATTGCCGGTATCGCTCTCAGCCCCTGTCGCATCTGTCTGTGTATTCTCCTGCGCGTTGACCGATGTACTACTCTGCTCCTGTGCGGGTTCAATACCTTCCACGGCGTTCTCACGCAGATCGCCCTGTGTCGTCTCCTGCGAGGCACCTGCCGCTTCCCTTTTTACCGTCTCAGGAAACCCCTCTGCCGCTTCCCTCTGCGTCTCCTCATGCACGCTGCTTTCCGCAGCGCTCTCTGCCGCGTTCTCCCCTGCGCTCTCTTTATTGTCCGAAGAAGCTTGCACTTTCTGTTCACCGAGCGTCCAGACAACACTGAAATTATCATAAACCCGGGCATTCTCATCCGCGATCTGGTGGTTTACATAAATATCTGTGTTTTTATCCAGAATCACATCCATAAACTCCGTGATCTGCTTTATGGTATAGTAGCTGAGCAGCTCGACCTCATCGCCGTCCTGAAGTTCGTAAAAGCCTGTCTGGATCGCGCCATTCACACTGGCAAATTTCGGAAATTCCACTTTCTTGTCATTTACGATAATGGAGATCCTGGCATCGTCAAGCAGCTTGCCAAGTTCCATGGAGGCCGGACTTCCTGCCGTAGATTCGCTGACGGTTATCACATCGTTGCTCCGGATCGGCGTATGGATATCGGCATTGTTTCCATTACCGTGATCACAGCTGCCTCTCCTGCCTGTCCTCTGATCACCCGCTGCCGACCATCGACCGTGATGGTAATGGATTTCCCCCGCTTGGGAAACAGTCCGTCATTGGGGAAATCAGCCTGTATCGCCGCATCGATCACGGTCAGCTTATTGTTGTCATAAAGGCGTATCCGCTTGTCATTGATGTTGACAAAGATAAAGTTATTGCTCTTTTGATAATAATTCAGGCAGATTCCGATCGGTGTGACAAGCAGTGAATCCTTAACGATTCCTCGTTCCATAAAATCGATCTTTTGCATCACATCCTCACCGCGTACCGCACAGCGTTCCTCGGGGATCCCGAGTTTTTCCGTGATCTTGCGGGTATAACCGGCGATCTTGCCGCCTCCTCCCACAACAAAAACGGGACTGACCGGTTTCCCACCGTTTAACTCCAAAAGCTTCTGGGCAGCCTCATCCGCCATCCTGTCTATCTGTGGTTCGAGCAGATCAAGCACTTCCTCCCGTTTGATCGTTTTTGGAAGGCTCATGATATCCTTATATTCCACGACCTCATTCTTTTCAATCCCGATCTTGATCTCTTCCGCCGTGGCAAAATCAACGAGACAATGCCGTGCTATCATCTCCGTCAGGCCATCCCCCGCGATCGGGAGCATACCATAGGCACTGATGCTTCCCTCTTTTGTGATGCAGATATCGCTTGTGCCCGCCCCCACATCGATCAGACCGATATTCAGCATTCGGAACATCTGTGGGATCGCCACTTCAATCGCGGCGATCGGCTCTAAGGTCAGGTTTGCCACACTCAGCCCGGCATGTTCCACCGCACGATAAAGTCCATCCACCACATCATCCGGCAAAAATGTGGCTATAAGTTCAAGCGAGATCGTCTTCGCCTTGTGGTCGAGCAGATTGCCCATCGGATAATTGTTCATGTAATAACGCATAACGGAGTAACCGACACAATAAAATTTCATATCGGTGTCGTTCTCCTTCTGGAACTGCTCATACGCATGTTCCACGGCGAGGGCTTCCAACGAAAGGATATCCTCCGTCGTAACGACCTTATCCTCATCAAAAACATGCTCCGCAGTGGAAGTGACCGTCTTAAGCACACGACCGGCCGCAGCGATACACACCGCATCCAGCTTGCGTGAAACCTTCTGCTCGAGTTCGCTTGTGATCTCGGATATCGTGTTTCCGACCGCTATGATATCGTGGATCTGTCCATCGATCATTGCCCTTGTCTCTTGTTCCTTCGACACCTGGGCGATCACGATAAAACGGTCTTTTTGCTTGTATCCGACCGTTCCCACAACACTTCTTGTCCCTATATCCAATCCGTATATGATCGGTTCTTCATAATTCCCTAAGCTTGACACTGATATGCCTCCAATTTTTTATCAATTTGTAAATATGTATCGGCCACATCATGGCCGTTGTCGATGACGATCCGGCAATGCTTTCTGTACTCCTCGTCTGCAAGCTGTCCGTTCATAATGTTGTCGATCCGCTGTTTGGAATATCCCCTGCTCTCCATCAGCCGGCGCTGTCTGACAGCCCTATCAGCATAAATATACCACAGTTCGTCACAAATTTCATCATAATGATCTTCTATGAGAAGCGCAGCTTCTATGACAAACAGCTTTACCTGCCCTTCCCTCCTTTTGTTTTCGATCTCCTGCAATATATATGTCTTCACCGCAGGATGGATGATCCCGTTGATCCGGGTAAGCAGTTGCTTATCTTCAAAAATCCTTGCAGCCATTTTTGCCTTGTCGATCGTCCCGTCTTCACTGAGGATCTCCTCACCCATCAGCTGAACCATGGCATCATAGCACTTTTCTCCGGGAAGCTTCAGATCATTCGCCACACGGTCTGCATAGATCACATATGCCCCGTATTTTTGCGACAGGTATTCGAGCACCAGCGATTTGCCTGCCCCCACACCGCCTGTGATTCCGATAATCCTCACCGTTCATCCTCCATCTATGACATTCTTTTTTATTTTGCCTCATACCAGTTTCGGCCGGTATGACAATCTACGACCAGATCCACCGAAAGCTTTGCTGCCTGCTCCATCTCACGCACAAGGATCTCTCTGACTGTTTCCTCCTCCTCGCGCTTTGTCTCGATGACCAACTCATCGTGCACCTGCAGGATCATGCGGGAGGCAAGCTTTGCTTTGCGCAGCTCCCAGTATACGGCGATCATCGCCACCTTCATGATGTCTGCAGCGGTTCCCTGAATCGGCGCGTTCATGGCAACGCGTTCCCCGAACTGGCGGTTCATAAAATTGCTGCTTCCGAGTTCCGGTATCGGTCTGCGCCTCTGAAAGAGCGTCAACGAATAGCCATTCTGCTTTGCACTCTCCACCATGTCATCCAGAAAACTCTTGATCTTGGGATATGTGCGAAAATATCCTTCGATGTACTCCGACGCCTCCGCACGGGAAATATGCAGATCCTGCGAAAGTCCAAATGCACTGATACCGTAGACGATACCGAAATTGACAGCTTTTGCATTTCGCCTCTGCAGATCCGTGACCTCGTCAAACGGCGTATGAAACACCTTTGATGCTGTCAGTCGGTGAATATCTTCGCCGGTCCGATATGCCTCGATCAGATTTTCATCACCGGACATGTGAGCCAATATGCGCAGCTCAATCTGTGAATAATCGGCATCCATCAACAGATACCCTTCACGCGGGATGAAAACCTTGCGGATCAGTCTTCCCAATTCCATGCGCATCGGAATATTCTGCAGATTCGGATCGGT
>JAGBQU010000234.1 GCA_017632755.1 Lachnospiraceae bacterium | reverse complement strand
TGTCCTTTTCAAACACCTTCTTTTCCCCATCAAGTGCACAGTGCTCGATCAGCCGGTTCATCAAGGTGGATTTTCCCGCATTGGTATAACCGACCAGCGCCACTTTCAAAAGATCCGACTCATTTCGCTGCTTGCTCTGCGTCTTTCTCTCACGCTCAACCTCGGTCAGTTCCTTTTTTAATTCACCGATACGCTTTTCGATCCTTCGCCGGTCCAGTTCGAGCTTCTTCTCGCCGGCACCTTTGTTGCTCAGACCGCTCCCGCCGCCCTGATGGCGCAGCGCATCGTGCAGACCCACAAGCCGGGGAAGCGTATACTGGAGCTGTGCCACTTCCACCTGTAGCTTTGCCTCTCTCGTGCGCGCTCTTCTCGAAAAGATCTCCAGGATCAGGGTCGTTCTGTCCATGACAGGTTTCCCGATCTCCTGTTGCAGATTGCGAAGCTGTATCGGTGAGAGCGCCTCGTCAAAGACAAGGATGTCCGCATCGAGAAGCTCCGCCAGTTGCTTTATCTCCGCCACTTTTCCCGTCCCGATGTAAAAAGCCTTGTTGACCGCGTCCATATTCTGCATAACGACACCGACAGGCTCCATCTCACAGGCCTTGGCGAGAGCCTTCAGCTCATCCAGCGCCCGCTGTGCGTCCTCATTTCCACCCAGATTCACTCCTGCCAAAATCGCTCGTTCCATAGATTCCTTTCCGCACAGGCTCTTATCGGAACCCGTACTTTTCCCTGATAAACTGCGTATACACTTCACAGCCCTCCGCATTCAGGTGATCCGCATCGCCGAAATATTCATTGTTGTAGCAGCAAAAACCTGCGTTCACCAATGCCTCGGGATGCGCGTCGGCGATCCCTGCCATGTATTCTTTGTAATGTGTCTTGAAATCAGGTTGCAAGATGCTGTAGGAAGTCTCATTCATCGGAAGCTGTTCCAAAATAACCGAAATCCCTTCCTCACGACACAGATCCAACATGCGGTCGAGATACAGATCGATCACATCGGAGGCTTCAAAATCCGATTCATGTGCCTCACCGTTCACGCCGCCGGATCCGTTCTCAGTTCCGTAAAGAGTATGTCCTCTCTGCTCCTTCATCTCCCGATACTTTGTGACCGTCTGCCTATGTCGGAAAACAAAACCGGACTTTTTGAGTGCCGTAGCGTACTTATTTGGCAGATAGAGCGCATACATCGCATATTCCAGCCCATAATGGGGAAGCAATATCTTCTCTTTCTTCTGACAGTTTTTTGCATTTTGCAGGATCTCAAAAAAATCATCCCGGTCCATATTGTGAAAATAGACGGTTCTTGTCCAGAGCGTGTCCACATCCATGTAATGCATGGGAGCATAGGCAAGGATGATCGTCTTTGGCGCATCGTGATGCTGCAGATATTCCCTCAGACTGTAATATCCCTCTATCGGTGTCGCTCCGCCAAGCGCCAGATTGTAGGAGTTCTCCGACAAAACCTCCGGCACAAGCCCTGCCTTGGTCCGCGAATCGCCGAGGATGATGATCTCCTTGTCATCCTCCGTCTCTTGCAGGCAATACTCTCTCTGCTGCCTGTACATCGCATATTCATCATCCATGTAATACATGGGAAAAAACGCACAGTAAAGCGGGAGAAGAACATATATCGGCACCAGAAGGACTGCCAGCTTTTTTATGATCCGGAATATATCTTTCCACATAATTTTATCCTTTGTATGTATCGTGCAGGCGTCACATACTGCCCCCGTCCTGCTATAAAACCCGTCCGGGAGCGGTTCCTTTGGACCTGCAGTTAAAACTGAAAATAAACAAACTCCTTCGCATTGAAAGAGGCGAACAAAAGCACGAATAGCAAAAAGCCGTAATAGATCGCATATCTGCCGTATTTCGGAATACGGTTTACGATCGCAAGCGGATCCTGTTTCTGTGCCACATAATCATAAGTTCCCAAAAGCCCCAGCGCAAGCACAAGACCGATGCCATCCGGGAGTGCGATGTGCAGGTTGGCAAAGCCGCTCACCAGATAGTTGACGGGATGCGTGATCCCGCTAAACATATGACCGAAAATGTAAAAAGCCTGCGAAACACTCTGTGCACGGAAGAACACCCATGCCGCGGCGACAAACACAAAGGTAGGCAGCCATCGTCTCTTACGCTTCATTCCGTTTTCGACCACCTGTCCGATCCCGTGCATCAGTCCCCACAGGATAAAGGTGTAATTCGCGCCATGCCAGAGTCCGCTGACCGCAAATGTCACCAGCTGATTGATCGCCTTTCGCACTTTTCCCCTGCGGTTCCCTCCCAGCGGGATATAGACATAATCGCGGAACCAGGTGGAAAGGGAGATGTGCCATCTTCCCCAGAATTCCCGCAGTGATCCCGCAAAATAGGGACTTGCGAAATTGGTCATCAGATCTATACCAAACAGCTTTGCCGTGCCGATCGCGATCTCCGAGTAGCCGGAAAAATCACAGTAGATCTGAATGGTAAAAAACAAAGTAGCCAGGACGAGACCAAAACCATGATGGTACTCCGGTTCGCTGTAGACGGCATCCACATAGCCCGCCAGATTGTCCGCAATGACAAGCTTCTTAAAAAAGCCCCAGGCCATAAGTTTGAGTCCCTCCACCGCCTTCCGGTAGGAAAACTGCTTCTCCCCCTTGATCTGCGGGAGAAGATTGCGCGTCCTCTCAATCGGCCCCGCCACAAGCTGCGGAAAGAAAGAGATAAAGGCGGCGTAGGTAAAAAAATCCTGCTCCGCCTCGGCATCCCCTCTGTAGACATCCACCACATAGCCCATCGTCTGGAAGGTATAAAAGGAGATCCCCACAGGAAGCATCAGCTGTAATGTGATCGGATGCATCGTGAACCCGGCCACCGAGGTCAGCCGCAGGAGTACATTCTGAAACAGGTCAAGATACTTAAAGAAAAACAATACGCCCATGCTCGCAACGATCACCGCAGCAAGGCTCACAGCCCGCTTAAGACGCGACGCCGCCTGCGTCAAAAAGAGCGCTCCCGCATAGGATATCACCGTCGTAAAAAGGATCAGGACGACATACTTTACATTCCAGCTCATGTAAAAGTAGTAACTGGAAAGGAACAAAAAAAATACCCGGAATTTATCCGGAATTGCCCAGTAAACCAAAAATACGATTGGTAAAAAAATTGCAAATGACAGAGAATGAAACAGCATACTTTCTCCTTCCGCATCAAAACGAGCAGGACGATAAGCCGGGTTATGTCGTTGAATGATCATCTATCTAGGACTGCCGTTACCGGCAGCCTCAAGCGACCTACCTGAAAACGCAACGGGCCGCTGCATGGTTTTCTTTTTGGTCTTGCTTCGGAT
>JAGBQU010000233.1 GCA_017632755.1 Lachnospiraceae bacterium | reverse complement strand
TGAAGGAGAGCGGAACCATCAACAAGACAGCGATGGTGTTCGGGCAGATGAACGAGTCACCGGGTGTCCGTATGCGTGTGGCACTCACGGGACTTACGATGGCAGAATATTTCAGGGATGTGCAGCATCGGGATGTGCTCCTTTTTATCGATAATATCTTTCGTTTTGTGCAGGCCGGTTCCGAGGTATCCACGCTGCTGGGACATATGCCCTCAGCCGTCGGATATCAGCCGACGCTGGCACAGGAGATGGGAACGCTGCAGGAGCGTATCACATCCACGAGAAGCGGATCCGTCACATCCGTTCAGGCCGTGTATGTACCCGCCGACGATCTGACAGATCCGGCTCCGGCAACGACCTTTACCCATTTGGATGCAACCACTGTTCTTTCGCGAAGCGTTGCCGAACAGGGTATTTATCCTGCCGTGGATCCCCTTCGATCCACATCACGCATTCTGGAGGCAAGCGTCGTGGGAGAGGAGCATTACCGCACCGCAAGAGATGTACAGGTGTATCTGCAAAAGTATAATGAATTGCAGGATATCATTGCCATACTCGGTATCGATGAGCTTTCCGATCAGGATCAGAAAACGGTATCCAGAGCCAGAAAGATCATGCGCTTTATGTCCCAGCCGATGTTTGTTGCCGAGAAGTTTACGGGAACACCGGGCGTTTATGTACCGGTGGCTGAGACGGTCAAAGGGTTTCGGGAGATCCTTGATGGAAAATACGATCACTTCCCGGAAGCAGCGTTCTATAATGTGGGAACCATTGATGATGTGATAAAGAAGGCGGAGAGACTGTGAGTAGAACATTTCATTTGCGAATTTATGCCGCGGATCGGACCTTCTATGAGGGTGAGGCCGAATATGTATCGATCCCGACGGTGGACGGAGAATACGGCGTGATGGCCTACCATGAGAATCTGGTAGTGTCGATTGTTGCGGGAACGCTCAAGTACCGTTTTCCTGCCGAGGAGATGCAGATCGCATTTGTTTCACCCGGTATGATGCGTGTGGAAAACAACGATGTGCTGATTTTGGTGGAAACGGTGGAACGTCCCGAGGAGATTGACGAAAACCGTTCCCAGGAGAGAGCGCGGGAGGCGCGGGAGGCTATGGCACTAAAGCGAAGCCGACAGGAGTATCTTCTTGCGGAGGCAACACTGCAGCGTGCCGTAAACCGTCTTAAGGTCAAGAAACGTAATCTGTAGTACAAAGAAGTGTAAATGCGGGGTGTAAAAACTGAGGGGTATCAGATTTTACACCTTTTTTGGGGGAAGGATCGACAGGGCAGATGCAGGTATACATTGCACAGACGGATTTTTTGAAGGATGAACGGGCTTTTGCGTATTATTACAGTCTTGTGCATCCCATAAGAGCCGCAAAGGTGGATCGGATGCGAAATCCGAAGGATAAGGAGCTTTCGCTTCTGGCGGGACTTCTGCTGCGAGAGGGGATTTTGCGAAATGGGATCGACTATGCAAACCTTCGGATCGCGTATGGGACATACGGAAAACCGGAGATGGAAAATGCGGGAGGAAACATCCATTTTAATCTCTCACATTCGGGCAGTCTGGCGATGGCCGTCCTGGATAAAAAAGCGGTGGGATGCGATGTGGAAATGGTATCAAAAAGCGAGGAGGAACTCATGCGGATCGCTGCGAGATTCTTTCATCCACAGGAGCATAAAGTGCTTTGCGATGTGCCGGATCATAGCACGAGGAAAGAGTGGTTTTATCGCATCTGGACGATGAAGGAGAGTGTGTTGAAAGCCTGTGGCCTCGGTATGAAGCTCGACATGCGAAGCTTCTGCGTAGTGGAGGATGACGGCCGGATGAAAGAAACCATGACAGATCCACGTGCAGAGCGGAAATATTATCTGAAAGAGTTTTTTCCCAGGGAAGCATTTTTATCCGGCGGGCAGGCGTATCGGCTCTCCTGCTGCGGGCTGGGATCAGACCGGGCAGGGGAACCTCAGATGCTCACACCGGAGAGCTTTTCCCGCTAATTTATGTTTTTTTAATAAATCCGGGCGTTGAAGAATGCAGATAAATAGTGGTAAGATATTCCTTCGGAAGATCCAATAGTTGAAATAACTGCACGAAAGAGAGAATTTATGAGCATTGATTGGAAAGAGATTACATTAAAAGATAAGGAACTGATCCGATCTTTTTATCAAAAAGAGCAGCCCAGAAGCTGTGAACTTACTTTTGCAAATAACATACTCTGGTCGTCGATCTATCAGATGCGTTATGCCATCGTCGAGGGGGCTTTGGTTTTTGGCGGCTCCATGACGCAACAGTCGGTCAGTTTTCCAATCGGGCGGGAGCACATAAAGGAAGCTCTGGATGAGCTTTTGGCGTATTTTGAACAGGAGGGGAAGCCTTTTCGGATGCATCTGGTAACAAAGGAACAGTTTGAAATCCTACAGAGCTACTACCCGGGAAAGTTTCAGATCGCCTATGACCGCGATGTCGCAGACTATGTGTATGAAACGGAAAAGCTGATCACGCTCTCCGGCAAAAAGCTTCACAGCAAACGCAACCACATCAACCGCTTTTTGGAAGAGCATGAGAACTGGAGCTTTGAGTTTATTTCTGCGGAGAATAAGCAGGAATGTCTGGAGATGGCAGAAAAGTGGCGTGATCTCAACGGCTGCGACGACGATCCGGAAAAATCCCAAGAACTGTGTGTGACGATGAATGCGATCAGAAATATGGAAGAGCTGGGACTTACGGGGGGGCTCATCCGGCTGGATGGTAAAGTGATCGCTATCTCACTAGGTGAACAGTGTAGTGATGATACCTTTGTTGTCCACATCGAGAAGGCCTTTGCCGATATTCAGGGGGCCTATCCGATCATCAATCAGCAGTTTGCAAAGCATGTGGCAGCGGGATATCGTTATGTAAACCGAGAGGAAGATACCGGTGCGGAGGGACTGCGCAAGGCTAAGCTCTCCTATCGGCCTGCATTTCTGCAGGAAAAAGGAATCGTTACATTGGCATAGATCAGAGATAAAAGGGCATTCGGAGTAGATCCGGGTGCCCCTTTTGCAGGCACGCTCCCGCTTTTCGCAGAATACATTATTGGTATATCGATTTCGTATGCAGGGGAGATATATGCCTGAAAGTGAAAAAATTGAAAATCTGCTCGCATTGAGCCTGGAGGCGACAGACGAAGAACGACAGCGGTCGCCGTTTCTTTCGGCCGGTATTGTAGACATGGCGCAGACAGAGCCGGTCTGGGAGGTGATCGTCAAATACAACGGCAGCCTGGACGGACTTGCAACGCCGCAGATCCGGGTGGAGGAGCTGATCGCCGGTTATGGGATCATTACGCTCCCGGAGTCGTACATCCCGCTGCTTGCAGGGCTTGAGCAGATCGAGTATATCGAAAAACCCAGATTGATCTTTCCGGGCGACGTGAGGGGAAATTT
>JAGBQU010000232.1 GCA_017632755.1 Lachnospiraceae bacterium | reverse complement strand
GTATAGCGCCCGTGAAAGAGCGGAAACTCAAGAAAATACAGATAAGCATCACGCTGCTGCTCCTCGGAAAGGCCGGCACGGATGGCTGCAAGCTTGTCCGGTGACGGCCGCATGCCGCACACGCTCTTGATGAGCTTGCTCTCCTTGGAATAGTCAAAGTTTTCCACTATGCGGTACACATCCAGAACGATCAGCTTCGGCGTCTGATACTTGAGCGCCTCCTTCAGATCATAGTAAGTATGCCAGGTGGACTGCATACTGGCACACAGATCATAGGCTGCGATCCCCCGGCGCTCATAAAGGACAGCCGGATCAATGTCCACAAAGGCGTGCGAGGAACCAAGCACCAGCACATCCACGGAGCCGGGCTCCTGTTTGTAGAACTGTTCCATCTGCAGGATCCCATCATCGTATTTAAAAGAAAGGATCTGATTCAGTTGTGATAAGACCAGCCCGAGAAGTACCAAAAATCCCAGGGCTTTGCACCATTTTTTCATCCTGCTCCCCATGCCTGCCGGATAAGATCAACCGCCTGCTGCGGCCGGTCTGACCGGCTCATACTTAAAACTGAAAATAGATGAATTCCGTCGCATCGTAGGCCGTTCCGTAGATCCCAAAGATCAGGATCGCGCACAGCAAAAAGAGATAGATAAACCAGCGATACCACAGAGACTGGGTGCTCAGATACGCATCGAGCCGCATGGATCTGCGATACCGCAGAAGATCCACCGCCAGCAAAATGAGCAGGCTGCACACAGCCACCAAAAACTCCACATTGCTAAGGCCAAGAGAAAACAGCGAACCATCAAAGAGCACCCACGGATCAGGGTTTTGCAGGATGCGCACAAGATAGAACACAGATCTGCGAAGCGAACCGGCGCGGAAAAATATCCATGCGATATCGACCAGCACAAATGTGATCATCCGCTGCAAAAGGCGATAGCTAAAGCACTCCGTCCGGATATGCCATGACTTGATCAGCTTGTCTTTGACAGGTCTTGTCAGATCACCGATGATCTGATACAGTCCGTGCAAGCCTCCCCATGCCACAAAGCTGAAGCTCGCGCCATGCCAGAGTCCGCTCGCAAGAAAGGTGAGCATCAGATTGACATAGGTCCTCACCTTTCCTTTCCTGCTGCCGCCCAGAGGGATGTAGAGATAATCCCGGAACCAGGTGCTCAGCGAAATGTGCCATCTTCTCCAGAATTCCTTGATGCTTCTGCTAAAGTAGGGCGTTGCAAAATTCTCCATCAGTGTAAAGCCCATCACCTTGGCACTTCCGATCGCGATCAGGGAATAGCTCCCGAAATCGCAGTAGATCTGGAATGCAAAAAACACAGCTGCTAAGATGAGCGCGGTCGCACCGCAGTGCTCATATCCGTCAAAGACCTGGTCCACCAGTATGGCAAGCCGGTCCGCGATGACCATTTTCATAAAATAGCCCCACAGCATCATGGAAAGTCCGCTCGTGATCCGCTCATAGTTCCAGAGCTTTATCTCGTGTACCTTCTGCATCTGCTTCATAAGGCTTGTGGACCGCTCGATCGGTCCGGCGACAAGCTGCGGAAAGAAGGAGACAAAGAGGGCATAGCGGAATATGTTTTTTTCTGCCCGGATCTGTCCCCGGTAGACATCCATCGTATAGGAGAGCGCCTGAAAGGTATAAAAGGAAATGCCGACCGGAAGCAGCACGTCAAACGGCTTGTCAATGATCTGCAGCCCGATGCGAGTCAGTATGTTGTTACATACGGACAGTGCAAAGTCAAAATATTTAAAGAAAAATAAAATCCCCAGATTGGTGACAAAGCTGCCCGCCACGATCCACTTTTTAAAGCGCAACCCCCGCTTTTCATCGGTCATTTGCGTGGCACGTTCCAAAAAAAGACCGCTCAGATATGTGATCACGGTGGAGATGCCGATCAGGATCGCATACTTTGCATTCCAGCTCATATAAAAATAGTAGCTGGAAAGAAGGAGCCAGAGATATCTTGCCCTCTTTGGCACCACAAAATAAACCGCCAGTACGATCGGAAAGAACAATAAAAATGAAAACGAATTAAAAACCATAAGAGCCTCCTTGCCAGTAAGAGTATAGCATTTTCATTCGCTATTGTGAAGTGCCGGGCTTTACATTCCCGGTGAAAACCTCTATACTTTATGCTGTGCGCACAGTGTCATGCGCACAGCTTTTCACCTATTTCTGTCAAAGCGAGGTATCCGTATGTTCCGTATGTGGGGAAAGATCTTCAAAGACAATCGTATGATACAGGATTCCGTCATCTGTGACGATTCCGGCAAACGGCGCACCCAAAAGGTGCTGGATGCGCTCGGTGAGCTTTGTACGCAGTTTGATCTGTCTGCGCCAATCTGGCTTGAAAAGACGGTCGCAGACTTTAAGCGTCATGACAAGGCGCGTTTTTATGCCGACAGTTTTATCGACAGCGTGGAGTTTGACTATCTGGAGATCCATGTCATCGAGGAAGATTCCTGGTAAACGATGTGCTGCCCAGAGAGCACGGTTGCTATCAAAAGGGCTATCGCCCAGCTAAATATTATTAGCTACTGCGACAGCCCTTTTTTATTTTTGCTTTATTTTTTTACTTTCACGCTCTTTGCCACGGTCTTTGCGGAGTAGATGTTCGTCCGCTTCTCCCCCTTGATATAGGATGCGACCTTGTAATAAGCGGTCTTTCCTGCGGGAGCCGAGGTATCGGTAAAGGATGCCTTCTTGCCGTCCACACAACCAATCAGCGCGTATGTACCGTTCTTCTTGGAAGAGCGGAAGATCGCATAACCGTCCACGCCTTTGACTTTCTTGAAGGATACCGTCGCCTGTCCTTTCTTTTTGCTCTTTACAGATGTGATCTTGCTCACC
>JAGBQU010000231.1 GCA_017632755.1 Lachnospiraceae bacterium | reverse complement strand
TTGAAAAAACAAGAGAATTGGACATAGACGCTGGAATAAATCCGCCTGATGTTGTATAATCAAAAAAGTTTGAAAGGCGGAGGAACTTATCATGCTGTTTAATTCCGCGCAATATCTGGTCTTTTTTCCGGTTGTTGTCCTGTTTTATTTTTTGATACCGCACAGGCTGCGCAATTTTTGGCTTCTGCTTGCGAGCTACTATTTTTATATGCAGTGGAACGCGAAGTATGCGTTGCTTTTAGCCGCGAGTACACTGATCACCTATGCAAGTGGTCTGTGTATCGAGGCTTTTTTGCGTGGAGGCAGGACGGCCTGCGCGAAGGGCAGCGTTTTTGTCAGTTTCATTTTGAATATCGGTATTCTGGTGTTTTTTAAATACAGCAATTTCCTGATCGGGAATATCAACCGCATCGGCCGGCTGCTCGGGCAGACGCAGGAGTTGCATGCACTTGATATCCTTCTTCCGGTGGGAATCTCTTTTTACATTTTTCAGGCATTGTCCTATACGATGGATGTGTATCGGGGAAAGGTGAAGGCGACGAAGAATCTGTTCCGCTATGCGCTTTTTGTCTCGTTCTTCCCTCAGCTGGTTGCCGGACCGATCGAGCGCTCGAGCAATCTTTTAGGGCAGTTTGACGAGAGGCATTCCTTTGATGCCGACAGGGTGAGAAAAGGTCTGCTGCTCATGCTGTGGGGGCTGTTTTTAAAGATGGTCATTGCGGACAATATCGCGCCGAGCGTCAACATGATCTACGAGTATTATCCGCAGTACACGGGCATCGAGATCATCGTTGCCACCGTGCTTTTCGCCTTTCAGATATACTGTGATTTTGCAGGGTATTCGTTGCTGGCGATCGGAAGTGCCAAAGTTTTGGGCTTTCGTCTGATGGAGAACTTCCGGGCACCGTATCTGGCGGTGAGCGTGTCGGATTTCTGGGACAGATGGCATATCTCTCTCACCAGCTGGTTTACGGATTATCTCTACATTCCGCTCGGCGGAAACCGAAAGGGAACGGCGCGCAAGTATATCAATGTGTTTCTTGTTTTCCTGGTCAGCGGTCTGTGGCATGGTGCAGCTTTTACCTACATGGCATGGGGTGTGCTAAACGGTGTCTTCATGATCATAGAGCAGATGAGCGCGGGACTGCGCGCGCGGATCGCAGGCTTCTTTAAGGCAGACAGGACGCGCTTTAGCTATCGGCTCGGCTGCCGTATCCTGACATTTGTACTGATCGATTTTACCTGGCTGTTCTTTCGGGCAACCGGACTTTCCATGGCGTTTACGCTGATCCGTCAGTGCGCGTGCGATCTGCAGTTCGGAAAGCTGTTCGGACTGGTCTTTGGAAATATCGGCATGACGAGTGCACAGATGGTGGTTCTTACGCTCTCGATCCTTTTGCTCTTTGCGGTTGATACGCTAAAGGAAAGAGGGAAAGATGTGGCACGGCTTGTCCTCTCGCAGGGTATATGGTTTCGCTGGGCAGTGTATCTGGGACTTTTGTTTGCAATATTGATCTTTGGCGTGTACGGCAATGTATATGAACAGACCCAGTTCATATATTTCCAGTTTTAGGAGGCCGAGGTATGAAAAAAAATGCAATCTTTTTTTGTAAGCTGCTCCTGATGGGGGCACTTGTTGCCGGCTTCTGTTTTTTGTGCGTGATGCCCCAGTACACCTATAACAATCAGGCCGCAATGGTCGATAAGGTGAGACATCTGCAAAGCCTCGAGGGATCGAAGATCACGCTGGTGGGCAATTCCAATCTTGCCTTTGGCATTCAGTCGCAGCTGCTTGAGCAGGAACTTGGAATGCCGGTCGCCAATATGGGGCTGCACGGAGGCGTCGGAAACGCGTTTAACGAGCAGGCAGCGAAGATCAATATCGATGAGGGAGATCTGATCATCCTAAGTCCGAGCAGTTTTCACGATAACGATCGTATCAAAAATCCGGAGCTGGCATGGATCACGATCGAGAATCATCCCGAGATGTTTCGCTTTATCCGCCTGAAGGATATACCTGACATGGCGATGGCATATCCGACATACCTGAGAAAGTGCATCGGTATGTGGGCAAACGGAACCGGAAATCAGGACACGGAGCCGATCTATTCGAGAAGTAAGTACAATGCGTACGGAGACAACATCTATCCCCGCCCGCAGAGTCTCGAGGAATTGGATCTGTCCGAGGTGGGACTCCCACAGATCAGCGATGCATATGTCGAGCGTGTGAATGCGTTAAACCGCTATGTCACGGAGAGGGGGGCGACCCTTCTGGTGGCGGCTTATCCGATCGCGTGGACCGAGGACGCACCATCCAAAGAAGAATATGCAGCGTTTGAACGATCGCTGCGCAGCCGTCTCGACTGCGAGGTGATCTCCGATTATACCGATTACTGTCTGGAGCCGAAATATTTTTACAATACCTATCTGCATCTCACGGATGAGGGCGCGCGGATACGGACCGAACTTCTGATCGGGGATATCAGAAGATATCTGGAAAAACGCTGATTTGAATTTTGCAGGGGTATCTGTTAAAATAATATCGTTGCTCAGACCATCCGCTTGGCGGAAGAACATAGGAGAGGAGAAAAACAGATGATATCTCAAAAATATAAGGAAATGCTGAATGTAAAGTCAGTGATCCGCCAGATCAATGTGGAGGCGGATCAGCGGGCAAAACAGATCGGTGCGGACAAGGTTTTTAACTATAGCCTCGGAAATCCTTCCGTTCCCGCACCTGCAAGACTGAATCAGGTAATAAAGGAACTGGTCGACACAACGGATCCCCTTGTGCTGCATGGCTACAGTGAGAGTCATGGGATCTATGAGGTGCGCCAGGCGGTTGCCGAATCCTTAAAAGGAAGATTCGATCTTCCCTACACGGCGGATCACATCTTTATGGCATCCGGTGCGGCGGGAGCGATCGCTCATGCGGTGCGCGCCGTTACAAAGCCCGGAGATGAGGTGGTCTCCTTTGCACCCTTCTTCCCGGAGTACAGACCCTATGTGAATGAGACGGGGGCTGTCTTAAAGCTGGTTCCTGCCGATACGGAAAGCTTCCAGATCAATTTTGAGGAGTTTGAAAAGCTGCTTTCTCCACTCACGAGCGCTGTTTTGATCAACTCACCAAACAATCCGACCGGCGTTGTCTATTCTGCGCAGACGGTGCAGAGACTGGCGGATATTCTGCGCAGTAAGGAAAAAGAATACGGTCACGAGATCTTTATCATCTCCGACGAGCCTTACCGTGAGATTGTCTTTAGCGGTGTTGTCGCCCCGGTCGTGTCACAGTTCTATGACAATACCATCGTGTGCTATTCCTTTAGCAAATCGCTCTCCGTTCCCGGCGAGAGAATTGGATATGTGGCAGTCAGCCCCAGAGCAAAGGAAGCGGAGACATTGATCCATATGTGCACGCAGATATCCCGCGGGATCGGACACAACTGTCCTTCGTCACTGATCCAGCTTGCAGTCGCAAAGATGCTTGACGAGACCTCGGATCTGTCCGTGTATGAGAAAAACCGCGATCTTTTATATCATGAACTGATCTCTCTTGGCTTTACCTGTGTGAAACCGGAGGGTACCTTTTATATTTTCCCCAAGGCACTCGAGGAGGACGCAAATGCATTCTGCAAAAAGGCGTGGGAACACAATCTGGCCTTTGTTCCGAGCGACAGCTTCGGATGTCCGGGATATTTCCGGATTGCGTACTGCGTGGACACCGACATGGTGATCCGTTCGCTTCCGGCACTCAGAGCGCTGGCTGCGGAATACGGAAACAAATAACGCAACCTTGTAAAAACAGGATGGAGAGGATAAAGAATGTATCAGGCAGGATTAATACTGGAAGGCGGAGGTTTTAAGGGCGCCTACACGACGGGCGTTTTGGATTTCTTTTTGGAAAAGGCATAGAATTTGACAGTTGCTACGGTGTCTCGGCAGGTGCGATCTATATGTGCAGTTATCTGGCCGGGCAGAAGGGCAGAGGGCTTCGCACATCGCTCGATTATCTGGATGACAAGCGTTACTGTGGCATGTACAGCCTGCTTACAACGGGAGATTTTTTTGGTGCGGAGTTCTGCTATAAAGAGATTCCCACAAAGCTCGATCCCCTTGACAATGAGGCGTTCCTTCGCCAGCGTTCCAAGGCGTATGCCGTTGTCACAAACGTTGAAACAGGGAAGGCGGAATATCTCCGGGTCCGTGATCTGACCAGGGATACCGACATCATACGCGCGTCCGGCTCACTTCCGCTTTTGTCGAGAAACGTGCCGATCGGTGACAATCTCTATCTGGACGGCGGCATTGCGGATTCGATCCCGATCCGCAGATCCATACGGGACGGCCTCGTGGGGAATGTTGTCGTACTGACCAAGGAGGAAGGCTATGTGCGCTCTCAGGCATCGCTCCTTGGACTGATGAAAGCGAGATATCGCAAATATCCGAAGGTATATGAGGGCATGCGCAAAAGGCATATCATCTACAATAAGACGATGCGCTTTGTCGAGAAAGAAAAGGACGAAGGAAGGGCGTTTGTGATCCGGCCCCGCCATGCGCTCGACATAGGGCGGGTGGAAAGGAATGCCGAGAAGATCAAGGCGATCTATGAGATCGGATACCGCGACGCGAAGGAGTGCTATCCGCAGCTGCTTGCTTTTCTGGACCAGTGGGGAAACGTGGAAATGCAGTG
>JAGBQU010000230.1 GCA_017632755.1 Lachnospiraceae bacterium | reverse complement strand
GGAGTTGCATCAATTCCCAGCATTTGTGCACTTTCGCACTGATGTCTGGGAATTTGTGTTATAATGAGTTCGATGCAAAGAGACCGTTTCATGCAGGAGGATGTTTATGAACAAAATTGCAGTATTTTTTCCGGGGATAGGTTATCACTGTGACAAACCGCTCTTACACTATGGGCGCGATATTGCCGGTGAGATGGGATAACGTGAATTTAAAAATATCTGGTAAAGCACGCACGATCTCAAGGGAGAAAAGAAAAAGGTGAAGGAAACATTTTCCACTCTCTATGGTCAAGCGGAGGAAGCGCTTAAGGAGATGGACTGGTATGCATATGACGAGATCCTGTTCGTATCAAAGAGCATCGGAACAGCCATTGCATCCGCATATGCCGGGCAGCACGAGCTCAAGGGGGTCAGGCATGTGCTGTATACACCTCTCATGGAAACATTTGACTATCATCCCCAAAATGCGGTCGCGTTTATCGGAAGTGCGGATCCATGGAGCGATGTGTCGCAGATTCAGGAAACGTGTGACGAGCAGCAGATCCCGCTATTTATATATGAAGGGGCAGATCACTCGCTCGAGACCGAGGATACATTGGTCAACCTGGATATCATGAAAGAAGTCATGCGAAAGACGAGGGACTTCATGTCCCGGGGCATGTGAGAAGAGTTTTTATTTTTGACATTGCAGGGTGCGTATGATACACTAGTAAAATGAAAATAGGGGTAGTGTCGCTATTTTTGGAGAAAAACAGCATGAGGTGAGAAGCTTGGATAAGTATGAATACCGAATACGTGCGGAGGAGATTAATGCTCTGATCGAAAAGAAGCAGTTCGCAGAGGCAGTGAAGATCGCGGACACCATCGACTGGTCGAGGGTTAAGAGTGTTATGATGCTCTGCAAAGTCAGTGAATTGTACAAATACAACCGTCGGTTTGAGGATGCCAAAGAGATCCTGCTTTTGGCATATGACAGGCAGCCCGGGGGAAGAAAGATCGTCTATTCTCTCTGTGAGCTCTGTATCAAGCTCGAGGAGATCGTGCAAGCCGTCGAATACTACAAAGAATTTGTACAGGTAGCTCCTACGGATACCAGAAGGTTTATCCTGCAATATCGTTTGTATGAGGCGCAGGATGTGAGCCTTGAGGAGCGTATCGCAGTGCTTGAGGAATATAAAAAGAGAGATTATCGCGAGAAATGGGCATATGAGCTTGCCTATCTGTATCATCGGATCGGACTTGCGACCCGCTGTGTCGAGGAATGTGATGAGCTGATCCTCTGGTTTGGCGAGGGTAAATATGTGAATATGGCGATGGAGCTCAAGATGCTGCATGAGTCGCTCTCACCGAGCCAGCAGGAAAAATACGACAGGCGTTTCGCTAAAGAAGAGCCGATCGAGGAGATGCAGACGGAGGAGGAAGAGGAAACAGCCCTTCCGATCGAGATCAAATCTGTGGATGTCACAAAGGCAAAGACAGCAGAGATCATACCGGCCGCTATGCGCAGATCGGTGGAGACTGCGGACACCGTTGAGGTGCCGGATATCAAAGCGGTGGTGCAACCTGCGGGAGAGCAGGGACAAACAGCGGATCCGCAGGCATACGAGCCGGAGCCGGTGCAGGGTGATGAGATCCCGCTCAATGAGCCCGATATGGACATTCAGGTCAAGACTGTGGATGTCGGTGCGTATAATACGATCAATCTACAGCAGGAGCTGGCACAGAATATTTCAAGAATGTTTGCGGAGGAGGACATGGAAGCAGCAGATGCGACCATGGCGCTTCCGATCGAGACGATCATCGATACAACGACCCAGAATGGTAAGGTGATCAATTCTATTACAGACGATGCGATCAAGGATGCACTGCTTGCGCCGCTTTTGCAGGATGAGGAGGATACACAGATCACGGAGAAGGATCTGCTCGCATCCATGGAGCAAGAGCGTCGTGAGAAGGAAAAGGCCGAGGCAGCAAGACTGGAAGCGGAAAGGGCTGAAGCGGCAAGACTGGAAGCGGAAAGAGCTGAAGCGGCAAGACTGGAAGCGGAAAGAGCCGAGGCAGAGAGATTAGAGGCGGAAAGAGCTGAAGCGGCAAGATTGGAAGCAGAAAGAGCTGAGACGGAAAAGGCTGCCGCAGTGCCGCTTACTGCAGGTGCGATCATGGCTGCTGAAATAGCACAGGCAGTTACATCGGGAAATTCACAGCGGTTGAATATTACCGGAAGGCTTGATACAGGTAGCGCAGCGCAGGGTGATGAACTCGTCGATGAGCAGATCACAGGTCAGCTGAGCCTGCTTGATATCATGAACGAGTGGGAAGAGACCAAAAAAGCCAACGAAGAAAAGCATATTGCCGAGATGAGGGAGAAGGTCATGAAACAGACCGGTCCCATGTTTGGCAATTTTGATGAGATCGCAAGAGCCAGCGTGTCGACGGATCTGAATCTGATCAATCCGGCTGTGGATGTATTCAAAAATACTGTTCCGGATCCGGAAAAGGTGCAGCGAAAAGAAACTCCGTTGCAGCAGGAAGAAGAACTTCCGGTATCGCAAAAAGAGCCGGACGAGGTGAAAAAACTTCTCAACACCGAGGAGATCAACGGGCTGGAAGAGAAACTGATAGAGACGTTGGTTGTAACAGAGGCGGAGGAAAAGAAAGAGAAGGAGGTACCTTCCTTTATCCCCGATCTGGATTTCGGTTCCTCTGATGCGCCGGAAAGTCCGGAGACGTCGCAGGAACGTGTGATCATCGCAGAGGAAGTGGAGACAAGAGGCTCTTCCCTCTTGGCAGCCATGATAAATGCAAAGGGACAAAATACCGATGCCGGGGAGGCTCCCGCAGATATTGCGCAGGATGAGTCGCAGGAAGAATCTGCACAAGCCCCTGCAAGTGCGGTCGCGGAGACGGCAGCGCAAGCACCCGCAAGCGCAACAGCACCGGTTCTTGCAAGCTCAGCCGCAGAGGCAGTGGCAGCCGAGGCCGCAAGATTGGCCGCACAGGCATCTGCAAGCGCAGCCACGGAAACGGAAGAACAAGCGCCCGCATCATCAGGATTTATCTCCTCAGCTGCGGAGGCTGTTCGGGTGATGAAGGCAGCATTTGGCAAGAAAAATGAAAATGTACAGGAGGCGGAGTCAGACTCTGAGCCGCAGACAGCGGGAACGCAGGAGAACATTCCGACAGGGGGATCGGTAACGAGCTGGCAAAGTGCAACGCCGGCAACCATCGAAGCAGCATCCGCCGTAGAAGCGCCGCTAAGCGCCGAAGCAGCATCCGCCGTAGAAACGCCGGCAGTTTCAGAAACCGCAACTGTCCGATATGAAGCCGGTATCATGCAGGCAGCACAGACGCAGGAAGCCAGATACCTGACCAAAGAGGAGAAGGAGCTGTTTGGTAATATTGCTCCTACAAAAGAGCTTCAAGAGAAACTGGCGTTGGCACTGGACAGACTGACCATGGATCCGGTAACAGGAAACGGGATCGTCATCGGCGAGAATGGAACCGGCAGAGCGCAGATCGCCCAGAATGTTGCCATATATATGAAAGATAAGGACCCTCGGTTTATCGGAAATATCATAAACGTGACGGGAGAGCAGCTTGCTCTGAAGGATGTGGCGCAGACCCTGAAAGATACGGAAAACGGTGCTCTGGTCATTGAGAAGGCGGGTGGAATGGAGCCTGATATCGAAGGAACGCTTCTTTATCAGTTGGAGCGGCTCACACTTTCAGGTATTCTTGTCATCATGGAGGATACAAAAGAAGAGATCGAGCGGCTTACACTCACATATCCGCAGCTTGAGCAGATCTTCACTTCAAAGATAGAGATCGAGGTGCTTGACAATGATGGTTTGGTACAATATGCCAAGGCATATGCAGGCACACGGGAATATGCGATCGATGAAATGGGTGTTCTGGCGGTTTATACACGTATTTCCGATATGCAGACCAACGAACATGCGGTCACGATCGGAGAGGTTCGGACAATGGTGGATGAAGCCATTGAGCGCTCCGGAAAAAAGAGTGTCAGACATCTTGTGGATGTGTTGATCGGAAAGCGATTTGATGATGAGGATATGATCGTTTTGAGAGAAAACGATTTTTCCATAGAATAATTGAGAGGGTGGATTTAGTTTATGGGACAATCAAAAGAAAACGTATTTGTCACGGAGTATGACGAGTATCTCTTCACGCAGGGCAACCACTATGAGATCTATAAGAAGCTCGGTGCCCACAAAGCTGTGGTGGATGGCGTGGAGGGAATACACTTTGCAGTCTGGGCTCCCAATGCAAAATACGTGAATGTTTCCGGTGATTTCAACGATTGGGATATCATGAAGCACAATATGAACAGGCTTCAGATCAGCGGTATCTTTGAAACCTTTATTCCGGAAGCCAGGGAGAATGACAAATACAAATTCGTGATCACAACGCACGATGACCGAAAGCTCTACAAAGCAGATCCCTATGGGTATCACAGCCAGTTGCGGCCTGACAGTGCATCAATTATTAAGGATATTTCCCATTTCAGGTGGACCGATTCCGCATGGCAAAACGAAAAGGCAAAAAAGAATTACCAAAAGGAGCCGATGGCGATCTATGAGTGCCATATCGGATCCTGGATGAGACATCCCACGCAAAAGGAAGAGGATGCCTACTATAGTTACCGTCAGTTTGCCGACCGCATTGTGGATTACTTAAAGGAGATGAAGTATACACACGTGGAGCTCATGGGTATCGCGGAGCACCCGTTTGACGGTTCCTGGGGCTATCAGGTGACCGGATACTACGCACCGACATCCCGCTATGGAACGCCGGCTGATTTTCAGTATCTGGTGAATAAGCTGCACAAAAATAAGATCGGCGTCATCCTGGACTGGGTGCCGGCACATTTTCCCAAAGACGAGTTCGGTCTTGCGGAGTTTGACGGTACCTGTCTGTATGAGCACCCGGATAAGAGAAAGGGAGAGCATCCCGACTGGGGCACCAAGATCTTTAATTATGAAAAGCCCGAAGTCCGCAATTTCCTGATCGCAAATGCTGTCTATTGGGTGCAGGAGTATCATATCGATGCCCTTCGCGTGGATGCCGTGGCATCCATGCTGTATCTGGACTATGGAAAGCAGGACGGACAGTGGGTTCCCAACAAATTCGGTGATAACAAGAATCTGGATGCGATCGGCTTCCTTCGTCATCTCAACAGCATGATCATCGGGAAATTCCCGGGCACGCTCATGATCGCGGAGGAGTCCACGGCATGGCCGAAGGTGACGGCACATCCGGACGAGGACGGGCTTGGTTTTTCCTTCAAATGGAATATGGGCTGGATGCATGATTTTTGTGAGTATATCAAGCAGGATCCGATCATGAAGAGCGGCTGTCACTATCATATGACCTTTGCCATGTCCTATAATTCCGCAGAAAATTACATACTTCCGATCTCTCATGACGAGGTGGTACACTTAAAATGTTCGATGCTGAACAAAATGCCGGGATACATGGTTGATAAGTTTGCCAATCTGCGCGCGGCTTACACCTATATGTTCACGCATTCCGGCAAAAAACTGCTTTTCATGGGACAGGAATTCGGACAGGAATGTGAGTGGAGCGAGGCAAGGGAACTGGAGTGGAACTGCTTATCCGATCCGCTGCATGCGGGAATGAAGGATTATGTGAAGGAATTGCTGGAGATTTATAACAAATATCCGTCCCTTTATGAGATCGACAATGACTGGGCAGGTTTTGAATGGATGGAAGCGGATGACAAAGACCGCAGTATCTTTGCCTATGTAAGACGTTCTTCAAAGGGAAGCAACAGCATTTTGGCTGTTCTCAATTTCACACCGATGGAGCGAAAAGATTATCGTATCGGTGTGCCGAAAAAGAAAAAATACAAGCTTTTGCTAAACAGTGATGAGGTAAGGTTTGGTGGAAACGGAGGAGAAATTCCCAAGGAGATAAACGCGCAGCAGATCCTCTCAAACGGAAGGGAGTACTCCATCGGCTTTGACCTGCCCCCCTATGGCGCAGCGCTCTTTTTATTCTGATCTGCGGGGAGGTGAGATACTGTTATGAAAAAAAAGCACAAGAGTAAGATGGTTGCTCCCATCATTATCACGGTATTGATGGTGGCCTACTACATCTTTTATTTCGGGGTTCTGATGGCTTTGATCCAAAGCCTGCCCGTGATCGCTTTGTTTGGCGTGATCCCCCTTGCATTAGCCGGGGTGATGATTTTTGTTTGTGTACAAAGAGTTGATGAGATAAGGAGTGGTGAGGAAGATGATCTTAGTAAATACTGATTACATTAGCGGAAAAGAATTTGAGATGCTCGGACTGGTAAAAGGAAGCACGATCCAGTCCAAAAATATCGGAAAGGATATCACGCAGAGTTTTAAGACACTTGTGGGCGGTGAACTGAGAGCCTACAACGAGATGATGAATGAGGCAAGAGCGCTTGCGACGAAGCGTATGGTTTCGGAGGCTGAGGCGCTTGGTGCGGACGCGATTGTCAATGTGCGTTATTCCTCCTCGGCTGTCATGCAGGGAGCTGCAGAGGTGATCGCCTATGGAACTGCGGTCAAATTTGTGAATCGATAAGATAAGCAGATAAAAGTTGAATGGCAGTATAAAGGAAACAGTCCGTAAGGGC
>JAGBQU010000229.1 GCA_017632755.1 Lachnospiraceae bacterium | reverse complement strand
TGGACTGCACAAAGTTGGTGATAATAAAGACCGCAATCAGGATCAGTACCACTGCAATCGTAAAGTTGGAATCATGCGGAGTTCCCGTGATCCCCTGTGCCCCTTTGATGATAACCTCCCCGCTCTCATCAAGGCCAAGCGCGATCGTATCCTTCATGGAAAAATGGAAACCACTCTGATCTTTCCCCACGTAGATCGCATTCATAAAGTTCTTGATGATCTCGCCAAAAGCCAGCGTCACGATAGCAAGGTAGTCTCCCTTGAGTCTGAGAACCGGAATACCGATCAAAAAACCGAAGACAGCGGCCACGGCAGCACCCACGAGCAGTGCCAGGAAGAACCGCAGCGTAGCAACCGGGATCACACTTTGCATACACTTGCTGAAGAAGGCACTTGAAAAGGCCCCGATACACATAAATCCGGCATGTCCGAGACTGAGTTCGCCCAAAATACCGACCGTGAGATTGAGCGAAACCGCAAGGATCACATAGGTACAAACCGGAACCAGCAGACCTTCCATCAAGCTGGAAACATGTCCGGTCGAAAGCGCGATCTGGATGAGTATGTAGGCAATGATGATACCGCCATAGGTGATCAGATTACTCTTTGTCTGTTTTGTCATTTTCATTTTGTCATCCACCTACACTTTCTCCTGCAAATTTTTGCCAAGAATACCCGTTGGCTTTATCAAAAGAACCAGGATCAATACACCAAACACAATGGCATCCGCCATCTGTGAGGAGATGTATGCCTTGCTCAGATTCTCGATGATCCCCAAAAGAATGCCTCCGATCATTGCTCCCGGTACCGATCCGATACCACCGAACACGGCGGCCACGAATGCCTTGATACCCGGCATGGAACCAGTATACGGAGTCAGCGCCGGATAAGCGGAGCAAAGAAGCACACCGGCGATCGCAGCAAGCGCCGAACCGATCGCAAACGTCAGGGCAATGGTCGCATTCACATTGATGCCCATGAGTTGTGCTGCCCCCTTGTCCTCCGAGACCGCAAGCATCGCCCTGCCGGCCTTAGACTTTTTGATGAACAACGAAAGCAGGATCATGATCACAATGCTGGTAAGTATCGTCACGATCGTCTCACCGGAGATGATCAGAGCACCGTCTGCCAGGACGAGTGCCGAAACACTTACCACTGAGGTAAATGCCTTTGTATCTGCACCAAATATCAAGAGTGCCACGTTCTGCAGCAGATAGCTGACACCGATCGCCGTAATGAGCACGGCAAGAGGCGTGGCTTGTCTGAGCGGCTTATAGGCCACTCTCTCAATGGTGACGCCCAGAGCGGTGCAGACCGCCATGGATACGACGATCGCAAGAAGCGGATTCACTCCCAGATTGCTGACACCGATAAACACGACATAACTTCCGATCATTATGACATCACCATGCGCAAAATTCAGCATTTTGGCAATACCATAGACCATCGTGTATCCCAGCGCTATGATCGCATATACGCTTCCCAGACTGATACCATTTACCAAATACGACACAAAACTCATAAAGTCACCTCTCATATTCCATGCACAAACGGGGATGCTCCCACACCCCCGTTTTGCAATATACACACATCTCTCAGGCATGCGGATGAGTTCCGCCCTGCCACGTGTATGCTTTACTGCATTTTATATACACCGTTCTCGATCACAACAGCCTTCGGCTCTTTGTTCGGCTCGCCGTCTGCTGTCCATGTCATACCGGATCCTGTCAGACCGTCAACACTGATCTCTGTCATGGCACCCTTTAAGAGCTCACCGATCTCTGATGCGGACATATCTGCAGTTACGTTCTTTTTCTCGCATGCAGCCTTGATCGCATAGATTCCGTCATAAGCATCTGCAGCAAACTGGTTCGGGGTATCGCCATAAGCGCTCTTATATGCATCCACGAAATTCTTTGTCAGGTCATCCTCTGCATCTGCTGCGAAAGGAGTCAGGAGCATAACGCCCTCTGCAAGTGACTTGTCAAAGTTCTCCACACCAAGGATACCGTCCAGACCGTCACAGCCAAAGAACGTCACATCCAGATTAGCTGTCTTGGCTTGCGCAAGGATCAGAGAAGCTTCTGTATAATAGATGGGAAGGAATAACAGTTCTGCACCTGAATCTTTTGCTTTTTGTACCTGTACCGTAAAGTCCTTATTGCTGTCTGCCGTAAAAGCTTCCGCAGCTACGATCTCAAGACCCTGAGCAGCTGCTTCTGCAGCAAACTTCTCATAAATTCCGGATGAATAAACATCGGAGCTGTTGTAGATCACCGCAACTTTTTTAGCCAGATCGTTCTTTGCAATGTAAGCAGCGGATGCGGCACCCTGGTTCGGATCTGAGAAACATACACGGAACACATTGTCATTGGTTACACAATCAACAGCGGAACCGGAGGGAGTCAGCTGGAATACGCCGTCCTGTGCGGTCTTCTCTGCCACTGCAATACAAGGAGTGGATGTAACCGTACCCAGAAGTGTCTGTACGCCCCAATCCTTTAATGTATTGTAAGCATTCACTGCCTTCTCGGAATCTGCCTCATCATCCTGGAAATTAAACTCGATCTTTGCGCCATTGATACCGCCTGCCGCATTGATCTCATCCACTGCAAGCTGGGCTGCATTCTTAACGGAAAGCCCGTAAATCGCTGCATCTCCCGTTGTCGGTCCGATACCTCCGATCTTAAATACGGCACCTGTTGATCCGGACTGCTCGCCATCTGCATTCCCTGTTTCGGATGTCTTGCTTCCGCATCCTGCCAGGAGTGAAGCAACCATAGTTGTTGCAAGAACAACGCTCAATAACTTCTTTTTCATAATTTTCCTCCTTTTAACTAAACAGCTTTGAAGCGGGAATGTAAAAAGAGACTTCTTGGAATCAAGAAGCCTCAACTCTCTGCCTCAAAAGCATGATAAAATACTTTATATCTTTTGTCAACTGTTTCTTCCGACCGTCTACCACTTTTCACGGATAGCCTGATAGGTATCACGAAGCTTTTTCCCATAATCCCGCAGATTAAGATGCAACGCGATCGCAAGGTGATACACAAAATCAACCGCGTATACGACCATGATGATACGGCAGGAAATGATAGCAACCTTCATCGGTATACGATCAATAGTCCTCATCAAAAAGTCCTGCAGATAACACACCACGACAACTGCGTAAAGTCCCCAGGCAAGTGTACTCTCCACACAGATGACTCCCTGATAATTGAAGGGTTTCTCACTGTAGTCCCACCACACATCACCAAGCGTCTTTTCCATCAGCTTCGCTACCAAAAATTCAAATGCCGTTGCCAGCAGAGCGCCGGTCACATAAAGCACGAACTTATGCTCCGCCAAAGGATGGAGAACCATATACCCGAGCAATCCGCCAAAGCCATAAATCGGGCAAAGCGGACTCGCCGCAAACCCTCTGTTTGTCAGTTTTCTGTCACATATGGATATGTAAATCGTCTCGATCAGCCAGCCCATCATGCTGTACATGATAAAGATCTGCGCAAGATGGAGGACATCCGTACCCATAAACTCTCTCGTCCACATTCTTTATCTCTCCCCGTTGATCAAGCTTTGCACATGCAGCCATGTGCAATAATAAAGTCCTCGGTAGAATCATGCCAAGGACTTTACATTCTAGTTATATTTGCGTTTTCTTGCCGCTTCAGATTTCTTTTTACGTTTTACGCTCGGCTTCTCATAGTGCTCTCTCTTGCGGATCTCCTGTTGGATACCAGCCTTAGCACAGCTTCTTTTAAAGCGACGTAAAGCGCTATCTAAAGTCTCGTTATCTTTTACGATTACATTTGACATATCTTCACACCTAACCTCCCTTCAGTCCCTTCAAGCAACATGACTGAATGGGTATTTTTTATGCACTTATGCACACATGCTATTATAGCATAATTTTTCCATTCGTCAACAGTTTTTTTGAAATTTCCACTCAATTTACGAAATTGCTTCCAATTTATTTGAGTTGCTCCTCCAAAACCGTCTTCGCCCGGGCAAGTGCCGCATCGATCCCCGCAGGATTCTTACCACCTGCCTGAGCCATGTTCGGGCGACCACCTCCGCCACCTCCGACTAAGGACGCAATGCCCTTGATCAGATTGCCTGCGTGCGCACCCTTATCCATTGCACCCTGTGTAGCCATTGCAACAAGGTTTACCTTGCCGTCCTTTTCGGAAACAAGAACCACAACGCCCTCTCCCAGTTTCTCTTTGAGCTGATCGCCAAGATCCCGAAGGCCGTTCATATCCACGCCTGCAACAGAGGCTGCCAAAAGTTTAACACCCTTTATCTCCGTCACCTGATCCATCACATCACCGAGTGCATCCTGAGCAAGTTTTGCCTTCAAGGATTCGTTCTCTGATGAGAGTTCCTTGATCTGCGCCTGCATGTTCTGGATCTTCTGTGTCAGATTTGCACTTGTCGTTTTGGCCGCTCTTGCCGCATTTTCAAGCGTCTCCTCCAGCGTGCGATAGTAAGCAAATACATTGTTTCCTGTCAAAGCCTCGATTCTTCTGACTCTGGCAGCGACACCGCTCTCGGAAACGATCTTGAAGGCTGCGATATCTCCGGTATGCTTTACATGCGTACCACCGCAAAGTTCCTTGGAGAAGTCACCCATGGAGACAACGCGGACACTGTCACCATACTTCTCACCGAACAGAGCCATGGCACCGCTCTTTTTGGCTTCCTCAATCCCCATGACATCCGTCTGAACCGGAATATCCTCCTGGATTTTTTCATTTACAAGCTTCTCAACTGCAGCGATCTCCTCGGTAGACATGACGCCGGAATGGCTGAAATCAAAACGCGTTCTGTCCGCATCCTGATAGGAACCCTGCTGCTCCACATGATCACCGAGCACGATCTGCAATGCTTTCTGCAAAAGGTGTGTTGCCGAGTGATTTCTGCAGGTATTGCTTCTGCCTGTGGCATCCACTTTCGCGATGGCATCCTCTCCAACCGAAACACTTCCTTTTACAACCTCACCAACATGACCGATCCGTCCACCGACAAGCTTTATCGTCTCCTCGACGCGGAATTCACCGTTTGCCGTGCTGATTACGCCAACATCTCCCTTTTGTCCGCCCATGGTGGCATAGAAAGATGTTTTGGGAGCGATCACCGTTCCCCTCTCACCGGTCGCAAGCTTTTCAACGCGCTCCTTTTCATTTGCAAGGGCAACGATGCTGCTGTTCGCCTCCAAAGTGTCGTATCCCACAAACTCACTGACAATGCTCTCGTCAAGATCATCAAACAGATCTGCGCCAGCCGAAAGCTTTGCTGAGAAATTCTGGTTATCTCTCGCTTTTTGTTTCTGCTCTTCCATGGCAGCGGCAAATCCCTGCTCATCCACACGGATTCCTTCTTCCGCTGCAAGCTCCACGGTCAGTTCGATCGGGAAACCGAATGTATCATAGAGATAAAAAGCAGATTTACCGTCGATCTCCTGCTGCTTTTCCTGCTGCTTTGTCTCGAGGATCTTACGGAACTCCTTCATACCGTTCTCGAGCGTACTCTCGAAGCGGTCGATCTCTTTTCCAAACTCATTTAAGATAAACTCTCTGTTCTTTTGTAAAAGCGGATGACTCTGTGCATAGATATCATCGATAAAAATGCCCGCGATCTTAACCAGCTTCTCCTTGCCAAGACCCAGAACACGCGCATGTCTGACGGCACGTCTGATCAGGCGGCGCAACACATATCCGGCACCTGCATTGGAGGGAAGAAGCTTCGCCTCATCACCGATCAGCATCACGCTTGTCCTTGTGTGGTCAGCCAGGATCCTCATGGATCTGGTGAGTTTCTCGTCCTGCTCATATTTTTTTCCGGATGTCTGCTCCAGATATGCGATCACCGGAGCGAAGAGATCCGTCTGATACACATCTCTGGTTCCGTTTAAAAATGCCAGAATGCGCTCAAGCCCCCAACCGGTATCCACATTTTTCTGTTTCAGCGGTGTCAGATGACCATCCTGATGCTTTTCATACTGCATGAAAACATCATTGCCCAGCTCCGTATATTTGCCACAGTGACATCCCGGTTTACAATCCGGTCCGCAGGCAGGCCTGTCATCAATATAGAACATCTCACTGTCGGGACCGCACGGGCCGTATTCCAGCCCCCACCAGTTATCCTCGGCAGGAAGATAATAGATATTCTCTTTCTTAAATCCGGAGGCAACGCGGAACTGCGCACCTTCCTCATCTCTCGGCGCATTCTCATCGCCCGCGAATACGGTGGCAGCAAGGTGATCCGCATCAAAGCCAAACACCTGCGTGAGCAGCTCATAGCTCCACTGGCAGCGCTCCTTCTTAAAGTAATCGCCAAGGCTCCAACTTCCCATCATTTCAAAGAAGGTCACATGGCTCTTATCACCGACCGAATCGATATCATTTGTACGCACACAGCCCTGCACATTGCAAAGCCGGTTTCCCAGAGGGTGCTTCTGCCCCAACAGATACGGCATCAGGGGTTGCATGCCAGCAACATTGAAAAGTACCCCCGTGGAGCCGTCGGAAACCAGCGAAACCGCTCCCACGTCTACATGCCCTCTGTCTATATAAAACTTTTTCCATGCCTCTCTCAATTCATTGGATGTAAATTGTTTCATTATGCGTTCTCCTCACATTGTTTATAAGCTGACAGGCGTTTCGCATTACCTGCTTAAAAGGTAAATTTATCTGCAAAATATGCATCGAGATCCGCAATCTTAATTCTTTCCTGTTCCATCGTATCGCGGAAACGGACGGTAACCGCCTGATCCTGCTCAGACTCAAAGTCGTAGGTCACGCAGAAAGGCGTACCGATCTCATCCTGACGGCGATATCTCTTACCGATATTACCGCGGTCGTCATATTCGCAGTTATATTTCTTGGAAAGCTGATCAAAGATCTTCTCCGCGCCCTCGCCCAGCTTCTTGGACAGAGGCAGCACACCGATCTTGACAGGTGCAAGCGCCGGATGGAAATGAAGCACGGTTCTCACATCACCCTCTCCGATCTCCTCCTCATCGTATGCGGCGCAAAGGAAGGCGAGCACTACACGGTCGGCTCCAAGAGACGGCTCAATGACATAAGGCACATAACGCTTTCCTGCAACGTCATCAAAATATGTAAGATCCTGACCCGATGTTTCCTGATGCTGTGTAAGATCATAATCGGTTCTGTCCGCAATCCCCCAGAGTTCTCCCCAGCCAAACGGGAACAGAAACTCAATGTCTGTCGTCGCTTTGGAATAGAAGGAGAGCTCTTCCTTGTCATGATCCCTGACACGCATTTCATCTTCCTTCATTCCCAACGTCTTTAACCAGTCGATGCAGAACTGTTTCCAGTATGCGAACCATTCCAGATCCGTATCCGGCTCACAGAAAAATTCAAGCTCCATCTGCTCAAACTCCCTTGTACGGAAGGTGAAGTTACCCGGTGTGATCTCATTTCGGAAAGACTTACCGATCTGTCCGATACCGAAGGGGATCTTCTTTCTGGATGTCCTCTGTACATTCTTGAAATTCACAAAGATACCCTGTGCCGTTTCGGGTCTGAGGTACACCGTATTCTTAGCGTCCTCGGTGACGCCCTGGAAGGTCTTGAACATCAGGTTAAACTGACGGATCTCGGTAAAATTGTGTTTTCCGCAGGTCGGACAGGGAATGTTGTTTTGCTCAATGAAGTCCTTCATCTTCTCCTGGCTCCATCCGTCAACGCTTCCGTCCAGTTCAATCTGCTTCTCAGCCGCAAAATCTTCAATGATCTTGTCCGCGCGGAAACGCTCATGGCACTCCCGGCAGTCCATGAGAGGATCGGAAAATCCGCCCAGATGTCCGGATGCCACCCATGTCTGCGGGTTCATCAAAATCGCACAATCCACGCCGACATTGTATTTATTCTCGGTGATAAATTTCTGCCACCATGCTTTCTTTACATTGTTTTTGAGCTCGACGCCGAGATTGCCGTAATCCCATGTGTTGGCCAGTCCACCGTAAATTTCGGACCCCGGATATACAAAACCTCTGGCTTTTGCCAATGCCACAATCTTATCCATTGTCTTTTCCATCTTGATCTCCTCACTCTTTTCATTAATTTGAGGGAAACGCATTTTCCGCATTCCCATATCCTCATGCTTCAAACAGAATATAAAAAAGGCCTTCACCCTGCGCCTTTGCGCTCTTTTTCCCGGTAACCTCAACGCCGGTGCTGACATAACGGATCGCACCGCTCACGCGCACACAAACCGGTTCCTCAAAAACAAGGAGCATTAAGCCGCTGTTTGCAACCTCGGAAGCGGTCAGTCCGGAAGCTCCTTCCTTCACGTTGCTGACATCCGCCAGCTCATAACCGGCCTTCTGTGCATCGGAAGCATTACCGCAAAAGAATTCCACATCGTTAAATTCCTTGTATGTCTGTGCATTCACATAGGATATCTGCACATTTGCACCGTTCTCATCCACCTCGATCGTATCGAGTCTGACTGCATCAGCACCCTTGTTAAATTCCTGTATCTCTTCCGAGATCATTGTCTCCAGACTGCTCTGATCATAATAATCCTTGTCAAATTCCTCGACAATGACACCCTTTACTGCGCCGTCTTTTCCCACAGTGATGGTATTCT
>JAGBQU010000228.1 GCA_017632755.1 Lachnospiraceae bacterium | reverse complement strand
GAAATGACAGTCCGTTTATGGAAGGAATTACAAAATGAAATGGAAGAAGTTTACGATAAGAACAATCCCCGAGGCGGAGGATGTGATCATCTCTTTTCTTTATGATATCGGGCTTGAGGGAGCCCAGATCGAGGATAAGGTTCCTCTCACGGCATGGGAAAAAGAGCAGATGTTTGTGGATATTGTGCCGGATGCTCCTGTGGACGACGGCATCGCATATCTGAGCTTTTATGTGGAGATGGATGAGGAGAGCGGCATGCTGTCCGGTGATCTTCTCGGACAGATAACGGAGGAAGCACTTCTTTCTGCCATCGAAGAACAGCTTTCCGACATCCGCAGTTTTATGGAGATCGGGGACGGCAAAATCACGGTGTCTGAGACGGAGGATAAGGACTGGATCAATAACTGGAAGCAGTTCTTTCATCAGTTTTACATCGATGAGCTTTTGGTGGTTCCTTCCTGGGAGAAGATAAAGGAGGAGGATCAGGGCAGGATGATCCTTCACATCGATCCGGGGACGGCTTTCGGAACTGGGATGCATGAGACGACACAGCTTTGCATCCGTCAACTGCGCAAGTACATCACCCCGGAGACGCAGCTCCTGGACGTTGGTACGGGAAGCGGCATCTTATCCATCGTTTCCCTTATGTGCGGAGCCCGGCATGCGGTCGGTACGGATCTTGATCCGTGCGCTGTGGATGCGGTGCGGGAGAATCTGCTCAGCAATGGGATCGACGAGGATAAATTTCACCTTCTGATAGGCAATATCATCACGGATCAGAGTGTCCGGGATGAGGTTGGATACCAGAAATATGACATCGTGGTTGCCAATATCCTGGCAGATGTACTCTGCCCACTGACCCCGGTTATCATAGACCTGCTCAAACCCGGCGGGATCTATATCACCTCCGGGATCATTGATGACAAGGAAAAGACGGTTGCCGAGGCGATCACAAAGGCAGGACTGCAGATCGTGGAGACGACTTATCAGGGGGAATGGGTCAGCATAACTTCCAGAAGGCAGGGCTGAGATACGGGGGACTAAGATGTATCAGTTTTTTGTGAAACCGCAGCAGATTGTCGGAACCACCGTCTATATCACGGGAAAAGATGTCAACCATATCAAGAATGTGCTTCGCATGAAACCCGGCGAGGAAGTCGCGGTTAAGACCGGAACAGATGAGAGAGAATACCGATGTGCGATCCGCGCGCTCGGGGAAGAACAGATCGAGCTTGAGCTTCGGTTTGTCAAAGAAGACGGTCTCGAACTTCCGTGCAGGGTTTTTCTTTTTCAGGGACTTCCCAAATCGGACAAGATGGAATATATTATACAAAAGGCCGTTGAACTTGGCGTATACGAGATCATACCGGTCCGCACGAGACGTGCGGTGGTCAAACTCGACGAGAAAAAGGCACAGCAGAAGGTGAACAGATGGCAGGGCATCGCGGAAGCTGCCGCCAAGCAGAGCAAACGGGGCATCATCCCGCAGATCTGTGACGTGATGAGTTTTGAACAGGCGCTTTCGTATGCGCAGGACATGCAGGTGAAGATGATCCCTTACGAACTTGCAAAAGGGATGGGGGAGACGCGTGCGCTGATCGCGGGGATCAAACCGGGAGAGAGCGTTGCGGTGTTCATCGGACCCGAGGGTGGATTTGACGAGGCGGAGATCGAGGCTGCATGTGCGTGCGGCATAAAGCCTGTGAGCCTGGGAAGACGTATTCTGCGGACAGAGACGGCCGGCATGACCGTGCTTGCCTTTCTGCTGTATCAGATGGAAGAATAAGGGCATATAGTATAATAATATGACAGTAGCAGGAGCAGATATGGAAGTCTATTTGGATAATTCCGCCACTACAAGGACCTTTGATCAGGTGGCGGAGCTGATGGTTCAGATCATGACGGAGGACTACGGGAATCCTTCGAGTATGCATACAAAGGGTGTTGAGGCAGAGCGTTACTTGCGTTATGCTACCGATACGCTTGCAAAAATGTTAAAGGTAAGTACGAAAGAGATCTTTTTTACCTCCGGAGGAACAGAGTCCGACAACTGGGCACTCATGGGTGCGGCTTACGCCAACCGCAGAGCCGGCATGCACATCATCACGACACAGATCGAACACCCGGCGATCCTCCAGATGATGCAGATCCTTTCCAAGGAGGGATTTGAGGTCACGTACCTTCCGGTCGACTCCTATGGGGTGGTGAGTCTGGATGCACTCAGGGAAGCGATCCGTCCGGATACGATCCTTGTTTCCATGATGCATGTCAACAATGAGGTCGGTGCACTTGAACCGATCGAGGAGGCCGGACGACTGATCAAATCCATAAACAGAAATACACTGTTTCATGTGGATGCGGTGCAAAGCTTTGGTAAATTTTGCATTTATCCGAAGAAATACAATATAGATATGCTTTCGGTCAGCGGGCATAAGATCCACGGCCCGAAGGGAGTCGGATTTTTATATGTCGGTGAGGCGGTGAAGCTCAGTCCGATCCTGTGGGGCGGCGGTCAGCAGAAGGGGATGCGTCCGGGAACGGAGAATGTACCGGCGATAGCGGGAATGGCAAAGGCAGCCGAAACGCTTTACAGAGACCTTGAAAAGGAGAGAGAAAAACTCTATCGGCTTCGGGAGGAATTCATTGACGGGGCACTCGGGATCGATCGTGTCGTTTTAAACGGACCGAGAGGACGCGAGGGTGCACCGCATATCGTGAGCCTTTCGGTGGCGGGGATCCGCAGTGAGGTATTGCTGCATGCTCTTGAGGAGAGAGGCATCTGCGTCTCCGCGGGCAGCGCGTGTGCGTCGAGAAAGCATTCGATCAGCGCCACGCTTAAGGCGATGGGAGTCAGTCAGGATCTTCTTGATTCCACCATACGCTTTAGTTTTTCGATCTTTACAACCAAAGAAGAGATCGATTACACATTGCAAGTGTTAAGGGAGATCATACCTCTTTTGCGCAAGTATACGAGAAGATAGCATACACGATCGGAAAGGAACGGCAGAGGATGTTTAAAGCATTTTTGATTAAATACGCGGAAATCGGTATCAAGGGAAAGAATCGTTTTCTTTTTGAGGATGCCCTTGTGGCCCGCATCACACGGGTGTTAAAAAACGTTGACGGAGAGTTTAAAGTATATAAAACGCAGGGGAGGATCTATGTGGACGCCCTCTCGGAGTTTGATTTTGACGAGACCGTGCAGGCACTCAAAAAAGTGTTCGGTATATCGGGGATCTGTCCCGTGGTCTATGTTAAGGATGAGGGGTTTGAGCAACTTGGCAGGGACGTGACTGCGTTTGTGGATCAGGTCTATCCGGATAAAAACCGGACATTTAAGGTACACGCCAGACGTGCCAGAAAAAATTATCCGCTCAATTCCATGGAGATCGCCAGTGAGCTGGGAGGTGTCCTGCTCGATGCATTCCCGCAGCTGAAGGTGGATGTGCATAAGCCGGATTTTGAATTGAATGTGGAGATACGTGAAAAGATCTGCATTTATTCGGAGATCATTCCCGGTCCGGGAGGAATGCCGATCGGAACAAATGGGAAGGCCATGTTGCTTCTCTCGGGCGGGATCGATTCCCCGGTAGCCGGATATATGATAAGCAAGCGCGGAGTTAAGATCGATGCAGTCTATTTTCATGCACCGCCCTACACCAGTGAGCGGGCAAAGCAAAAGGTTGTGGATCTGGCAAAATATGTATCTGCCTATTCCGGTCCGATGGATCTGCACATCATCAACTTTACGGATATCCAGCTCTACATCTACGACAAATGTCCGCACGACGAGCTGACGATCATCATGCGCAGGTGGATGATGCGGATTGCCGAGATGATCGCCAGAGAGACGGACTGCCTCGGCCTGATCACGGGCGAGAGTATCGGACAGGTGGCCTCTCAGACCATGCAGTCGCTGGCTGCCACGAACGAGGTGTGCACGCTGCCGGTATACAGACCGCTGATCGGTTTTGACAAACAGGAGATCGTGGAGATATCGGAAAAAATTGACACCTATGAGACTTCCATCCAGCCTTACGAGGATTGCTGCACCATCTTTGTTGCCAAACATCCGGTGACGAAGCCGAATCTCAATATCATCAGGGCGCATGAAAAAAATCTGGATGAAAAGATCGATGAATTGTTAAAGACGGCACTTGAGACCAGGGAAGTGCTCCACATAGAGTAGGAGAAGAAACAAAAAAGAACAAGGATGAAAATCCTTGTTCTCTCTTTCCTTACAGATAATTATGTATTAGATCAAGTACGGCTTTAAAGCTTCCAGAACCGCATCAACATTATCTTCGGCATGGATGCTAAGATCGATCGGCTTAGAAAGATCCAGACTGAAGATACCCATGATAGATTTTGCATCGATGACATATCTGCCGGATACCAGATCAAAATCATAATCAAATTTTGTGATATCGTTTACGAATGATTTTACTTTGTCAATTGAATTCAATGAAATTTGTACTGTTTTCATCAGTTTACCTCCTTTTGTTTGTATACCTTCCATTCCCTATACTAACTATTTGATATGGAAAAGTCAATACGAAAACAGTACAAAAAAAGAGGGGAAACATATGAAAAATGTGGCATTACACAATCTCGGATGCAAGGTTAATTCTTATGAGATGGACTTTGTGCAACAAAACTTACAAGAAAAGGGCTACAAAATTGTAGCATTTGATAAAAAAGCAGATATCTATATCGTCAATACGTGTTCGGTGACAAATATCGCGGACAGAAAGAGCAGGCAGATGCTGCATCGCGCCAAAAAACGGAACCCGGACGCGATTGTTGTGGCGATGGGATGTTATGTGCAGGCGGGAAAGGAACAGGCGCTTGCGGATCCCTGTATCGATCTGGCAATCGGTAACAACAGAAAGAAAGATGTGGTCGAGATACTCGAGCGGTTTCTTGCAAAGAGAGAGGCGTCTAAACAGAGAGGGCAAAATGCGCAAGCGGGCGGCGCGTATGATCCGGTCGCGGAAAAGACGCTCGAGCGGGCAACCGTGATCGATATCGCACACACCGATCAATATGAGGAGATGACCGTGCGTCGGACGGCAGATCACACCAGAGCGTATATTAAGATCCAGGACGGCTGCAATCAGTTCTGCAGCTACT
>JAGBQU010000227.1 GCA_017632755.1 Lachnospiraceae bacterium | reverse complement strand
TAACAAGAGAGATCCTTACACAATATAAGCGCGTGAGACAGTTTGCCCTTGAGATGCAGATCCCGTATAGTACGCTTGTCACGGCGCTGGAGCGTGGGATCGAGGGCATGGCATACGGGACGGTGATCGCGATCTGCGAAAAGCTGGGACTCAATCCGGTCAATTTTCAGCCTCTGGATGATGCCTCGGTGTCCGAAAAGATCCTTGAGAGCCGTGTGATGCAGGATTATCTGAAGATGAACAATGAGGGAAGGGAAAAGTTTCTCGAACTCATGGAGGATTTTGCATCCATCAAAAAATACCGAAAATAGAGATATGGGATAGATAAGAAGGAGGAGCAAATGAAAAACATATTGGCGATCATACCTGCGCGAAGCGGTTCCAAGAGCGTAAAAAACAAGAATATCCGTCTGATCAACGGGAAACCGATGCTGGCATATTCCATCGAGCATGCCAAGGCATCAAAATACATAAACCGGATCATCGTCTCCACAGACAGTGAAGAGTATGCGGCGATCGCGAGAGAGTACGGCGGCGAGACCCCGTTTCTCAGACCCGCGGATCTGGCACAGGACAGTTCTCTGGATGTGGATGTGTTCGCACATGCCATCGAATATCTCAGGCAGCAGGAGGATTACACGGCGGATATCATCGTGCAGCTCCGTCCAACGACTCCGGTGCGCGACCCTGCGGACATCGATCGCATGATCGAGATGATGCTTGCGGACGATACCGTTGATGCCGTGCGGAGCGTGTCAAAGACCGATGCGATCCCCCATAAGATGTGGTATGTCGGTGCAGATGACATTCTCGACCCTATTATGAAGGACATACCGGAGGCCTATAATATGGCAAGGCAGGATCTGCCGCAGATCTATATCCAGAACGGAAATACCGACGTGCTCAGGCCTTCCAATGTGACGGAATATCACTCGATGACCGGAAAAAAGATCAAGGGTTATGTGATGAGTGAAAACTTTGATGTGGACACGGAAGAGGACTTCTCGAGGGCGGCGGAGTATTTAAAGATAAAGGAAGGCGGAAAGCGATTTGTTTTTGATATCGATGGTGTGATCGCCCTTAAGAGGGAGGATCTGTCCTATGATCAGGCAAAACCGGATGAGCGGATGATACGGATCATCAACCGCCTCTATGAGATGGGAAACGAGATCGTTTTGTTTACGGCGAGAGGCTATGTCACGGGGATCGACTGGCGGGAGGTGACCGAAAAGCAGATGGCAGACTGGGGTCTTCATTATCATGAGCTGCAGATGGGTAAGCCAAATGCAGACTATTATGTGGATGATAAGATGCTGAGTCTGGCCTTCTTAAAGGATGTCTTCGGCGACGTTTGATCCATCCGGATCATAAAAAAAGGACACAAAAAACTCCAAGGATTCTCATGTGAGGATTCTTGGAGTTTTTAACAATAGCTGTTAAACATCATACCGCTGTATGCGCTTGTGATATAGGGCGTCGCGTAATTCGGCCCGGAAGGGTTTTTGTAGGCAACGATCTTGCGGTCCACATATTGCATGGGATCGAGCGAGACGTTGTTGGCCTTGCGGAGTGTGGAACCCGTGAAGTCTTTGATCGTATCCATAAGATTCTGGGTGTCTCCGCTGAGCGCTGCGTTTGAGAAACGCGAACGGTTCATAAGGAGCGTGCCATCCGAGGCTTTCTCCAGTCCGTAGTTTGTAAACTCTGCCATGTAGCCTGCGGTGATCCTCTGCATATCGCGGATCAGATAGTCGCTTCTCTTGTGCGTATTGCTGTAATCAATGGCAGATCTGAGGAAGGTGTTGTATCCGTCCACAAGCGTCTGCATATTCTCGGTCAGGCTTTCGATATCGCCTTTCAGACCGACGGTAGCGGTTTCGTCCGGTGTTGACCCGATCCCCTTTAACGTCAGCGTGTATTGATTGTCGACCGTGAACTGGTTCGAGTATGCGGTGCGGGGACTGCCGTTGATGCGAAACTCCGCATTGGATGCGGGGCGTGTCACATCGGAGATGTCCAGATAGTCTACGATACCGGAACGCTTGCTCGTGTGCGCATCTGAGATCTCAAAAAGGTTCTCCTTCCCGGACATCAGTCCGGTGGCATCCGATTCGACCTTCAGGGCAATGTCGCCGTTTTCATCGGTCAATATCTCGGATGCGATGCCGATCCCCGAATTGTTGATCAGGCGGTTGAGCCTGTCCAAAATGTTGCGGTTGGTATCGCTGCCTCCGATGCTGAACTGAAATTCATAGTTATAATCGTTGACGGTCAGGTCAAAGGAGTACAGATCATTGGGAAGACCGCTATAGGCATCCGGTTTGAGGAAGCGGCCGATGTTTACCTGCGAGGATGCCAGATGATCTACCTGGATCTCAAAGGAAGGAACATCCTCCTCGCGTATGGATCCTCCGTTGTACTCGGCCATGACCATGTCCGGATTGCTGGAGTATGCGACCTTCTTGGCCATCATATCTCCATCCCCCAGACCACCGAGCGAAGCGATGGTATTGTGCAGAGCCATTGCATCCTCTTTCAGCCCGACGGCAAAGGATTTCGTCTCCTCACTGTTGTCAATGAGGAACAGAGGGGATTCTCTATTCTGTTTTACGATGGAATTGTATACGCTGCGAAGTTCACTTTTCTTATGCGAATCATATGATCCGGGAACATTCTTGGAATATGTTGCAAGATAATGGTTGTATACGTTTTGCAACGTTGTGATATCAGCCATACACCGCCCCTCCTTTCTTCCTTGAATTTCGGGCGACCACAGAAGCTCGAACTCCTTGTTCGGCTAATGGTAAAAAAGGGTAGACTAACCCATATTTATCTTTATAATTACCTTAAGTGTAGCACTTCTTATACATATGTGCAATAGGGTCCACGCAGAAAAGTGTACAAAAATGAAGCGCTGTTTTCGCTGTTTTGACTTGAAAATAGGGCTGAAAAGGGAGGACATACCATATGTTGTGCCTGTGTCGGAGAAGAGGTTTCTGAGTCTTTGTATGATGTTTCGCGAGAACCGGATGGACAATGTGTGGGTTGCATTTGATTTGGGCGGTATGATATAATTTT
>JAGBQU010000226.1 GCA_017632755.1 Lachnospiraceae bacterium | reverse complement strand
GCTCCCTCAGTCTGTATCCTGTTCCTCCGCAGGATGGTCAGACCGTAAATAGTTCTTCATATAGCGCCGGCCTTGTACGTTTCCTTGTCATCTCAAGCAGCCCCAGCGGTGTCATGTCGATGACATTCGTCTGGATCTTATCTCCTGCGGCGAGCATACGCATCCGACGGATCAGTTGCTCCTCCAGAGCCTTATCGTCATATTTCATAAAATCGATCAGAATGATGCCGGACAGATTGCGAAGCCGGATCTGCCGCATCGCCTCGAGTGCAGCCTGTCCGTTGACAAGATCGATGAGATCATCCTTGTTCTTTTTTGACACGCACTTTCCGGAATTAACATCGATGACCGTGAGGGCTTCCGTCACATCAATGACCAGATAGCCGCCGCACTTAAGCCACACCTTTCGGCTGCATGCCTCATCGAGAGCCCTTCCAAGCCTGAGCAGTTCGAACAAAGAGATCCGATCCCCCGGATAAAACTCTGTCGGAAGATGCGCAAAAGTCTGCAGCGTCTCGTAGATTTCGGCATCATCGGTCACGACAAGATCGGTGCGGTCCATGGGTATATCTCTGCACTTGCCCTGCACAAAGGATTGCTCGCGGTAAAGGCATGAAAATGCACTGCGACTTGATCCCTTTTGTATGATGCCCAGAAGTTCTTGTTGCAATCTATGCATCTCTCCCGCAATCATGTCAAACTGATCCTTCCCAAGCGTTCCCGCATTCGTGCGGATAATGGCCCCCGGCTCTGTCATCTCATCCGGGAGCGTGAACGGATTCTCCTTTTGATACCGGCGGATATATTCTTTTAGCTGTGTGCAAAAATCTTTTTCAAGCTGTCTGGAAAAATTGAGCGTTTTACGCCCGGAAGAAACCACCGCAAAGGTCCCGCCTATCGTCAGATTGGTGGATGCGACGGCGTCTTTGGTCTTGAGCGGTTCTTTGATGATCTGAATGAGAAGCTCGTCCCCCTGCGCAAGTGTTTTGGCATCTTTGCGATTCAAAACACACGCAGGATCCACGCCTGCCAGATCAAGATATGCAAGTCTGCCGCGCGTAAATTCCACGAACGCGGCATTCAGATTTTTAGCGATATTTCGGATCTTACCCACATAGATGGCACCGAGTATCGGGTCCTGTTCGGAGACATCGACATCGATCTGGGTGACCGCATCTGCCTCCATGCGAAAGCAGAAGGTCCGTCCATCTTTTTTGACAAACACATATTTATTCTGATAATCAGCCAGATTACATTCCTGTTTGAGCAGCATGTCAGATTTCCTCTCCGATGGCGTCCAGCGGAAGAAACGCTCTCTTCCCGTCTTCCTCCACAGCCAGATACGTATCTTCCCTTGTGATGAGCCAATCAAACTCACCCGGCTGCGCCATCTGCTCTCTATATAATGCCTCGATCACCATGCCGGGCTTGATGTTTCCGGCACTGCTGGCGTCCACCAGAAGGTAGATGCCGTCCTCTGTCAGGCGCATCTCATAGATCGCCGGTGCCAGATCCATCTCCTTCTCACCCTTTTTTGTCTTTTTGGTGACAAGGATCTGCTCCTTCTTTTGAAATGCGTCAAATGCGGTTGGCAGATCAAAGGATGGCTCATGTCCGGGTCTGAATCGCACCGTGTATCCGGCAGCAGCGACGCTGGCCATAGCATTTTGCGCATTATCCGGCAATTTTTTTACACTGATGACCTTCACACCATCCACCATAACAGCGTTGAGCGCCTGCACCATCTCTTGACTGCCGGTGGCACTATCCACCTGAATATCCATATATTCACCGTTGCTACACAATCCTACGCCAAGAGGCGCTGCAAAAGACATGATCTGATGGGGATTAAAGCCCTGCGAATAAGAGATGTCTATGTTCGCACGGCGCATTGCCTTCTGGAAATAACGCATCATATCAAGATGTCCGATAAAGATCATATGACCATATTTTGCAAATTTTATTCGAACCTTCATTTTTTATCCTCCTGGCTCATCCATATGCCAGACTTTTTTTCAAACTCGGCTACTCCCTCGCCGCGAAACAGATTCCGCCCCCAAAGCGCATGGCACCGCAGCCCTGGCAGCTCATCTTGCAGTTCGGCGTCACCTTTTCACTCAGCGCATTCTGCCATTCTCTCTTTAAGAAGTCCTTTGTCACACCGCAGTCGATAAAATCCCACGGAAAGATCTCATCCAGACTTCTCTCACGCGTTGTATAAAAATCGATATCCACACCGCACTCTGCAAAGGCATCCAACCACCGGTCATTGTGAAAATACTCACTCCAGGAGTCAAACATACAGCCCTTTTCATATGCTTTTTCGATCACCTTGGAAACCTTGCGGTCTCCGCGTGCCAGAACACCCTCAAGCACCGAAACATCCGCTTCATGCCAGTTGTATTTGATACTCTTTTGATTGAGCTGGTCATGGATCGCATTTCTCACCACATATGCCTTCTCGACAAATTCATCCTTGGTACTCATCCGTGCCCACTGGAAAGGGGTAAACGGTTTGGGAATAAAAAACGAGGTGCTGGTGACGATCTGAACCTTTCCCTTTCGTTCTTCCTTCGGGACAGTCTCATAATATACCTTGGCGATCTCGTTGCTCAGTTCGGCGATCCCACGCATATCCGCCTCCGTCTCCGTCGGCAGTCCCAACATAAAATACAGCTTTACACGACTCCAGCCACCTGCGACGGCTTCTCTGGCACCTTCAAGAATGACTTCTTCGGTC
>JAGBQU010000225.1 GCA_017632755.1 Lachnospiraceae bacterium | reverse complement strand
TGAGCTGGTTATCATCACCAATTATGTTACGATCACCGATCTTAAGCTGCGAAACACCTATCCGGGACTTATTCTGCCGTCAGTCATCTCGGTTTTTTACAATTATCTTTTAAAGGAAAATTTCGAGCAGATTCCGGACGAGCTCTACAAGGCAGCGAAGGTCGACGGTACAAGTGACATGCGCTTTTTGTGGCGCGTCATGATCCCGATCTCGAAGCCAACGATCATCACAATAACGATCCTCAAGGTCATCGAGTGCTGGAATTCCTACATGTGGCCTCGCCTCATCACCGATGATTCCAACTATTTCCTCGTTTCCAACGGAATCCAGGAGATTCGTGAAAACGGCTTTGGCCGCGAGAATATTCCTGCCATGATGGCAGCAGTGGGGGTAATTTCCGTGCCGCTGATGATCCTGTTCCTTGTATTCAGAAGGAAGATCATGGCGGGCGTTGCAAGAGGAGGTACCAAGGGATGAGACCGAATTTGCGCAGCGTATTAAATATGAGGAATTGGATAGATGCAGGGGGATTTAAGCTTTTTTGGAGAGAACGGATGACTACCGGGGAGTTTGCGAGTGGAGGCAGGAGCGTTGTATCCTCAGAGAGCTGCGGAGGTGGATATTCCCGTTTTGCGAGTGGTGGCAGAAGCGTTGTTTCCCGAGAGAACTGCGGAGGTGGATATTCCCGTTTTGCGCGCAGTGTCAGGAGACTTGTTCCCTGTGGCTTGGCTGCTATGCTGTTTGCAGGTGTTTTTACCCTCACCGGCTGCCACGGCAGCAAGGAGGCTCGCGGATTTGACATTCCGGAGTCCTTCGATGAGAGTAAGAAAATAGAGCTCACCTTCTGGGCCAAGAACGATACCAACAAGACGCAGACAAAAATATACGAAAAAGCGATAAATGAATTTGAACAGCTTTACCCCAATGTCAACGTAACTATAAGGCTATACACGGACTATGGAAAAATATACAACGACGTAATTACGAACATATCCACGGATACAACACCCAACGTGTGCATAACCTATCCCGATCACATCGCAACCTACATGACGGGTGCTGACACGGTTGTGCCGCTTGACGACCTCTTTGCAGACGAGAAATATGGGCTTGGCGGCAGCGAGTTAAAGTACGATGCGCCAAATAGGGACGAGATTGTGCCCGAGTTTTTATCCGAGTGCAAGATTGGGGGCAGTCACTACGCAGTGCCGTACATGCGATCAACCGAGGCATGCTACGTCAACAAGGATTATGTCGAGAAGCTTGGCTTTGAGATGCCCGATGTCCTGACCTGGGATTTTGTCTGGAAGGTCTCCGAAGCAGCGACTGAGAAAAATGAGGACGGAACCTTCAAGTTAAACGGCCAGAAGGTCCTCATACCTTTTATATACAAATCAACCGACAACATGATGATCCAGATGTTAAAGCAGGAGGGTGCGCCCTACTCTGATGACAACGCTGAGATCGGTCTTTTCAGTAATGAGACCAGGGCGAACCTTGAGACGATCGCAGAGCACACGAAGACAGGCGCTTTCTCGACCTTCAAGATATCAGGGTATCCTGCCAACTTCCTGAATGCGGGGCAGTGCATTTTCGCGGTGGACTCAACTGCAGGATCCACCTGGATGGGCACAAATGCGCCACTTTGTGACATAGCAAAGGACAAGATTCAGGAGTTTGAGACTGTGGTTTATCCGGTGCCCCAGTTCGTGGGGAAGGATGGGGCAGCAGGTGATGGCATTCCTGAAGGCGATGATTCCATGGGAGGTGATGCTGTTCCCGGAGGAGATAGTGCTGTGGCAG
>JAGBQU010000224.1 GCA_017632755.1 Lachnospiraceae bacterium | reverse complement strand
CATCAAGAGCGTGTGCGGCATGCGGCCGTCACCGGACAAGCTTGCAGCCATCCGCGCAGGCCTCTCCGAGGAGCAGCAGCGTGACGCCTATCTGTATTTCCTTGAATTTCCGCTCTTTCACGGGCGCTACACGGATCTTTCCAAGGAAGATTTTGGCGGAAAGATTCCGGAGACTTACAAGGGACACTATACTGCGGAGGGGGTTACGGCATTTGAGCAGCCGGATGTGGAGGATGTGACAGCGTGTTATCCGATCGAGCCAAAGACGGAAGAATATTTTCGCAGGACGCTTGCGCTTGCGGGGGAGAATGACATTCCGGTGCTTTTGGTGAATGTCCCCTACATCATTACGACGGATGATAAGATGGTCTATAATTCCCTAGAGCAAAAGCTCGAAGAATACGGGCAGCTCTGCCGGCTGGAATATTTGGACCTCAATCAAAGCTACGAGGAACTCGGACTTGATTTTGCGTCGGATTTTGCGGACAACGATCACCTCAACAAGGCGGGCATGACCAAGCTCGGTACCTACCTTGCAGACTATCTGGCAGCCAACTATGATCTCCCGGATCGGAGATAGCGCCACTTTGCCCGGGTGGATGTCCCTGCGGATAAAGCTCGCAAAAAAAGAATCGAAAAAAATAAAAAAGTGCTTGCATTTAGAAAATATCTTTGCTATAATACATGAATGTAGTGGGCTATCGCCAAATGGTAAGGCAACGGACTCTGACTCCGTCATTTCAAGGTTCGAATCCTTGTAGCCCAGCTTGAGGAACAATAAAAGGTACTCTGGTTGTGCTTTTTATTGTTCTTTTTGTTTATGAGAATACGATGGTATAATAGATAATAGATCATTAGATAACAGATTATAGATAACAGGGGGATCAGATGTTAAGATTAGGAGAAAAACAAAAACTTGCGATTGTAAAGCAGGTAGACTTCGGCGTCTATCTGGCGCAGGATACCGCGCACGCGGATGAGAGAGTGCTGCTGCCCGCAAAGCAGGTGCCGGATGGCGCCAAGACAGGTGATGTTCTGGAGGTCTTCCTATATAAAGATTCCAAGGACCGGCCGATCGCCACGGTGAATGAGCCAAAGCTTACGATCGGACAGGTGGCGAGGCTGACGGTCTTAGATACGGCAGGAGTCGGCGCATTTCTGGACTGGGGGCTTGAGAAGGATCTGCTGCTTCCGTTCCGCGAACAGACCCGCAAGGTCAGAACCGGTGATGAGGTGCTGGTCACATTATACATCGACAAGAGCAGCCGCCTGTGCGCGACGATGAAGGTCTATGATTATCTGTCCAAAGAAAGCCCTTACAAAAAGGATGATCAGGTTACCGGAATGATCTACGAGATCAGCGAGCGTTTTGGCGCATTCGTGGCTGTGGATGACCGCTATTCCGCGCTGATCCCGCCAAAGGAGATGTACGGAAAGCTGGAGGTGGGCATGCAGGTGAGCGCCCGCATCGTGCAGGTCAAGGAGGACGGGAAACTGGATCTGAGCCTGCGGCAGAAGGCGTATATGCAGATGGGAGAGGACGCAAAGAAGGTGGAGGAGGCCATCCGTGCGTGCGGAGGAAAGCTTCCCTTTACCGACAAGGCATCTCCGGAGCTGATCCGTGAGCGCATGGGCATGAGCAAGGCGGAGTTTAAACGTGCGGTCGGAAGTCTGCTCAAGAAAAAGAAGATCCGGATCGAGGAGGATGGCATCCGGCTTGTGTGACATACGCATCCGGCCGGTCGGCCAAGACTCCGTTAAAGCAAAAAGAAGTTGCATTTTTGAGGTTTTTGGTTATAATCTATATAGATATGAATTGTGTTTGTTACCACATTTTGCGGTGGGAAAGGGAGAATTATGAAAGTACAAAATATCACGGATATTGATAAGTTTTTTGAGGTGATAGACAGCTGCATCGGCAAGGTGGAGCTCGTAACAGGCGAAGGGGACAGGCTGAATTTAAAATCCAAGCTATCCCAGTATGTGTCCATGGCCAACATTTTTTCTGACGGAACCATCTCCGAGCTTGAGATCCTTGCCTATGAGCCGGAGGACATCACCAAGCTTGTGAATTTTATGATGAACAACTGATGCAGTATTTGCAAAAAAATGCGTTTTGATGCAAACCTTGCATCTGACAGGGCGGCGCGGGTTGTCGCCTTTTTAACTGTTATATGGATCAAACCGGCGCCATGCGAGGATGCCGTACATCGCAAGTAAGTATAGAGGAAGACTTTCAAGCAGGGAGTTTGCGGGAGACCGGACATGAGAAAAGTGCAAGTGCTCAGTGTGAGTCTGTATGATTATACCGTGCGAGAGTCTCTGTGCAAGGTGGAGGAATACCTTGCGCAGGGCAAAGCGAGTACCATTGCCTATGTCAGCAAAGAAGGTATTTTGGATGCGGACGAAAATGAGCGGATAAAAGAATTTTATAACAAGCTGGATCTGACGATTTTCACGGATCCGGATATTTTGCGTGCTGCAAATGTGGAAACGCGAAACCGGGTCAGGGAGATCGAGGAAAACGTCTTTATTCAGGAGTTTTTAAAAAAGATGATCCGCCAGAAGCGAACGATCTATCTGCTCGCGCAGACCGATGCCGAACTGGCCGGGCTTGAGATGAGTCTGCGGAGTTATCAGGAAAATCTGAAGATCATCGGCAGATTTGCTCTTGAGCATCTGGATTCGGATGAGGATTTCATCGTAAATGAGATCAATATGCTTCAGCCGAGCGTGCTGATCTCCATCCTGCCGCTTTACCGCAGAATGGATTTCTATGATGCCAATCATATGAAGCTGAATGCGAACATCTGGCTGATGTTAAAAAACGATGTGGAGCTGCAGCACAAAAAAAAGAACCTGCTTCACAGGATCTCGGACAAGTTTTTGAGCAATGTGTTTAAAAAGCGTGTTCTGGAATATGAGAATGAGAAAGAAACGGATACGTAAAAAGAGTCTGTAAAATGAGGAGTGCCCCGGTATCCGTAGATACCAGGGCAATTATGAAAAAATTTTGTTCTCTTCTTCTCTTGTCTAAATAAAGAATAGCATGCAAATGTGAACAAACTATGAACGGCATGTAAAAAAATGATTAAAATAAACAAAAGAATTGCAAAAACAACAAAAATAATGTGCAATATAGACAAAAAGTGAGGAGCTGTTTTGCTATATTGTCGGGGGAGAGAAGGTCTCCTTTCCAAAAAGCGGACGGAGGGATAAGATGGATAATTTCGTGGACAAACTGAACAAGCGATTCAACGCCGGAGATATCATGCGTGCCAACGCCGAGGCGGAAGAGCGCGAGATAAACCGTGCCAAGGAGCAGGCGGAAGAATATGAGCGGATGATGCAGGAAATGCGCAGGCTGAACCTCAAAAACGTGGAAGTTACCGAGCAGGTACAGCAGCTCATTCAGACAGGCATTGAGCAGCTTGAAAGTTATCAGGCGCCCGAGGCTGCGCCGGTTCGGACGGATGCTGCCGCATCGGACAGTCAGATCAGCGAAGCACTCACGATCATGAAAGAGGAACTGCAGGGAGCCTATGCGCAGAGCGCAAAAGAGAGCCGTGAGGATCTTCGTGAGCAACTTGCGCAGAGCGCAAAAGAGAGCCGCGAGGATCTCCGTGAGCAGCTTGTGCAGAACGGGCAAAAGGTAGAGGAAGTCCGCAAGAATGTTCTTGCGCAGACTGATCTGGGTAGACAGGAGATCCTGCATGGCTTGGAAGATCTCTCGACACAGTTTGGTGATCAGCTTCGCCAGACCAAAATGGATCTGAACGAAAATCTTGCCGGCAGCAAGGAGCACATGGATCAGCTTACGCAAAAGCTGGAAGAGACGAAAAAGCTGGTCGGTGAACTCTCCAATAAGCTTGTAAAGGGTGAAGATACAACAGAGAGTGACGGATCGGAGCAGGAGCTTTTGCGGCAGATCCGGGAAGCGCTGACCGTGCTGCAGACAAGCGTGAATGAGATGCAGGATTATGTACACAGAGAAAATGTCAAGGTTTACCGCAATGTGCAGGCGGTGATCGGTGAGGTGACGTCCCAGAAGACAAGGCAGATCGTCGACCGCATGGACGAGCTGGAGAAAAAGACCGGCGCATCCAGGGCTGTGATGCCGTTTGCTATGCTCGCGATGCTGTTCTCGCTTGCAGGCGTAGCCGTTCAGTTTTTGCTTCATCTGGGAATATTCTGATGACCAAGCGAGAATTCAAACCGGGAAATATGCTTTATCCGCTACCGGCCGTCATGGTGAGTGTGGCAGATGCCGAAGGGAGAAGCAATATCTTTACGGTCGCCTGGGCGGGTACGATCTGTACGAATCCGCCGATGGTGTCCATCTCCGTGCGCCCGAGCCGGTTTTCCTATCATATGATCGAGGAGAGCGGAGAATTTGTGATCAACCTGACGACGCAGAAGCTGGCGCATGCCACCGACTATTGCGGTGTTGTCAGCGGCCGTGACGTGGATAAGTTTGAGCGCCTCGGTCTGACTGCGATCAAGGGGCGTCAGGTCCGGGCTCCGCTGATCGAGGAGAGCCCCGTCAATATCGAATGCAGGGTGCAAAAAAAGATTCCTCTCGGTTCGCATGACATGTTTATTGCGGATGTGGTTGCGGTCTCGGTGGATGAGCAGCTGATCGACAAAGACGGCAAATTTCATCTTGAGGCAGCAGATCCGATCGTCTACTCGCACGGCGATTATTTTTCGCTCGGCGAGCAGATCGGCAGTTTCGGTTACAGCGTCAGAAAACGCGGGGGTAAAAACAAAAAGAAAAAAGGAACAACATGAAAAAATCCAGGTTTTACAAAATATATGTACTCACATGGATGAAGGTCGCTGCCGCGGTGATCCTTCTCAATATCCTGCTTTTTCCTACCT
>JAGBQU010000223.1 GCA_017632755.1 Lachnospiraceae bacterium | reverse complement strand
CATACATGCGGACCTTCCCCTCCTCGATCGGTACGAACTCCTCTTTTTTCTTAGAAAGTGTATTGTATATTTTCATATAGTTCTCCTTCCGGCCCCGATAGGGACTATATCCGCGTACATTTTATCACGATTTCCGCTTTCTTGCTACTACTATTTTATCGTATGCCCGGAAACCGTTTCTTCTGACCCGGGCAGGAAAAATCGCATATAGATCCTCCCTTTCTCACTCCATACTGTCACCGCACCGTTTTGAGAAGTCTCCGTATACCGGCATCCTTCGCATGAAAGCCGCGCAAGCAGCTCCTCATGCGGATGTCCGTAACGGTTTCGCTTTCCCGCCGAGATGATCGCATGCCCGGGTCGGATCGTCTGCAGGAATCTTTCGTTCGTTGAAAAGCGGCTTCCGTGATGTGCCACCTTCAGGATATCCACCCTGCCCAACGTCTCATCCGCCGCATACAAATCCAAAAATGCAGTTTCCTCCTCCTCGCCCATATCTCCGGTAAACAGGATCCCCACCCCAGGCATATCCAGTTTGAGGATCAAAGACTGATCATTCGTCTGTGCAAATCCTTCCGTCGCATACGGAAACAGGCATCGTATCCGGATGGGTTCCGTTCCGCCTGTCCTGATCTCATCCCCCGGGGTAAACAATACGATCTCGCATCCTGCTCCCCGCGCAGTCTCTATGATCTCACTATATCTCTCATCATGTGCAGCATATGCGGACAGGATCAGATGTTTGATCTTTACCCCGGTCTCCTGTTGCATTTCCATACACTGCCTTAGTGCATTCATGTGATCTTCATCCGGATGGGAAAGAAAGGCATATTCTACCGTCCGTATGCCATGGTACTTCAGGTATGGGATCAGTCTTCTCTCCCCACATCCCGGATCATCACTGCTGCCTGCGTCGACCAAAAAAGCAGCACCACTTTTGCTCAGGATTACGCAGCCATCCCCCTGTCCCACATCCAGAAAGGTGATTTGTGTGTGCGGCCTTATCTGCATGCATATCATCAGGATCGCCACGCCAAGCGCGATCAGCACCGGGACAGCCCGCGGTATCTTCCGCCGCACTTTTCCCTCCGCGGTGATCAGTTCCGTCCGGAATTGCTTTTTTGAGCGCAGGCAATTTGACATGTAGTAAAGCACTGCGCAAAGCAGAAGATAATATAGTATGATCTGCAAAGTATGCGGTCTTCCACAGATGATCGTCCCTCCGGGCAATCCCTGCGAGGCGGTCAGTATCGAGCGATACACGGCAAACACTCCTTTGCCGGGGAGTAAAAGGATCCGCCCGACCATCGGATTTCGCATACCACACAAACCTCCTGCAAAAGCGCAATAGAGCGCAATGGGGAAGATCGGGATCAGGCACACACCCAGCAGTCCCCCGTACAAATGCACCTCATAATAGAAAAAAAGCTGGATCGGAAGAAGGATCAGACTGATTGAAAACGACAGGATGATCGCATCCATGATCCGCTTTTTCCATCCGTATAACTCACGCCCCACACATAACTCCAGGTACCCCGAAAACAGTGGATAACATAGTATGATGGCAGAAATAGCACCAAAAGAGAGACAGAACCCCGCATAGGTAAGCATCGCAGGATTATCCGACACGACAATGCATGCGGCTATGATCAGCGCGGTTGCCATGTCGTATGTTCTTCCGATCGAAACCGCAAGCAGGGAAAGAGCAAACATAATGATCGCGCGGATCGTAGATGTACCTGCATCAATCATGATCCCATATGACAGGATCACGGACAGGGCGATCGCAGTCCTTATGGGCAACGGTATCCCAAGGCGCTTTAACAGTTTCATCACACCGAGTCCCAGCAGGGAAATGTGCATACCCGAAACCGCCAGCAAATGAGCCAGTCCGCTTTGTCTGAACACCCCTTTTACCTCAGGGTCAAGTTCTGTTCCTTCTCCCAGCACGATCGCCGCGAAAAAAGACGCCTCCTCCTCGGTGCACACGCGCACATAGCTCTCACGCCAGTTGCAACGAAGCTGCCAAAGTTTCTCCCGCAGCATACTGTATTCGCTTGATCGTTTTATCACTTTGGATTGTACGATGGAAAAGTCTAGTTTGTGGATTTGTTCATAAGATCTTTGGTCAAACTGACCATCATTGACTGCCCGTGGAAAGGGCTTACAGATTCCCTCAACCATTACATAGCTTCCGAGTGGAGCAATGGTTTGGGATCGTAGATCGGCATCCTGTGAAAAATAACACAAAACACCTCGTATCCGGATCGTATTTTGCATCTCACTGCCCGGGTCGGTGGGAAGCGGATCGCCTTTATCCTCCCACGATACATTGTGAATATCGTGCAGGCTCACGATCCAGGATCCGCCCTTGCAGGTCTTCCGGTCCACCCTTCCGACAAGCACTACCTTGACGCCCTCCATCTCCTTGTCGATGTCTCGCGTGCTTGTTTGTGTTGTAAGAAGAAGTGCCCAAAGCAGGAGATACAAAAGACCAACCAGGCAGATTGGTCTTTTCATATATTCACTCCTTTACCAGTTCAAAATTTCTCTCGAGCGGATTCTCAAGTGAAATGCTCTCCTTGTAAAAAACATTCGTCTGTCCGTCGATGGAGATCTGCACCTTGTTGATATTGCTCAGCTCGATAAGCGAATTGACAAGGGCATAGATTGTCACATCCGGCATCACGGTATCAACCTGTGTCAGGAATGTGGAATCAAGGTTTACATAACAAATCCCATCCTTCGCAGTGACACTCAGCACCTTTGTTTCCGGATTAACGGCGGCAAACGCATCTTGTTCCTGATCATTCGGGCCTGCGATGATCTTGTCAACCACCAGCCTTTCGAGGGAGATATTACTGTTGTATACCTCCTCACGCGTCACTTTGATCAGCCGCTGTCCATCCTCGTCGGCATAATACAATGTGAGTTGGGCCGTCTCATAGGTATTGATCTCGTTTCCGGCATTCTCAACAAACATATCCTCGCTCATGACCCCCACCGGGGAACCGCTCTGATTCAGGAGCGCATGTCGACCAACCGTAAAGCTAACGTATCCCACCTCTTTTATCTGACAGAGGGTTCTCACGATCGCTGCCCTTGTGAGCACCTCGACTGTTGGCGTCTGTCTGGAATATCCCCTGCCAAAATCCATGCTCAATTGCCCGTCACTCAGCACATAACCGTTATATTCGATCGAATCGGGCATGGTCGTGCGCAGCTCGGCATCATGCGGTGTTTTGGCCAATTGTCCGAGCAGCAGAGAGATCAACTTCTCCGTATCGGTCTCTTCCGTTCGGAAGTCCTCCGCAACGATCTTCGTCTCCGCCTTATTCAAATAATAAATCTGATATGCATTGCCACTCTCCTCTTCCCCATTGCTTTTCCCACAGCCCGCAAGGCAGGATGCGATGGCAACGGCAAGCAAAAGGATCCGGCATCTGTTTCGTCTTTTCATATCCAGTCTCTCATTTCACAATATATGTCAGAGGCACCTTGACAATGAAGGTTGTCCCTTCACCGAGCTCACTTTCAACCTTAATGGAACCTCTGTGCATCAGGATCGCGCTTCTGGTGATGGCAAGACCGAGTCCCGTACCTCCGATCTCTCTCGAGTGTGATTTATCCACCCTGTAGAATCGCTCAAAAATATGTTCCACGGATTCCTGCGGTATCCCCAATCCGTTATCTTCTACCTCGATCACAAAAAACTGATGATCCGCATCCAGTGAGACCTTGACATATCCATGTTCGTTATTGTACTTGATGGCATTCTCCACCAGATTGGAAATCGCAAGCGTCAGCTTCACCTCATCTACTTCCGCGGTCACTTCTCTTGTGCTCTCAAAGATCACATCGATATCCCTCAGCTTTGCGATCGGACGCAGGCGCTTTAAAATCAATTCCAGCAATGCGTTGATGTCCACGGATTCGATATTCAGTTCACCCGCCGTCTTATCAAGCTTCACCAAAGAGAGCAGATCGTTGATGATCTTGTCCTCCCGGTCGATCTCAGCGGCAATGTCCGTCATAAACTCCTCATACAGCTCCACGGGAACATCTCCCTGCGCGATCAGAGAATCCGCCAAAACCTTCATCGAAGTGATCGGTGTCTTCAGCTCATGTGAGACATTTGACACAAACTCCTGCCTGGAATCGTCCAGAATCTTCATTCTGCCCAGAAGCTCATTGAAAGCTTCAATGATATGCTGCGTCTCCAGATAATCCCTGACAACCACTCGCTCGGTATAGAATCCCGCCTTGACCTCACTGATCGCCGCGGTAACTTTTTCAAACGGCGCGACCAGCAAATGGGACAGTCCCCACGCGATCCCGATCAGAGCAATCCCCATGATACTCTGCAAGATCGTCGCTCTGTCGCTGAGCATCTCTACATTATTCTGGATGCTGTCCGTTGCCACACTGGTCAAAAGAACTCCCTTTACAACGGAAGCGGCTTCCGTATCATCCTCTTCCACAGTCTGACTCGTAACGGTCGCCCATATGGGAGTGACCAGCTCAAGGAAAAAATCCTTATCATCGTAATTGACGATGTCCTCCCCCTTGAAGGAACGGATGACTTCCTCCGAGATGATGGTCTTTCCTTCGGATATTCCATAGGTATCTTTCACAATATTAAAATTCTGATCCACGATGAGTACGCGGCCGTCATACAGATTGGAAAGCTGCTCCAGCTCCGCGTTGATGACCTCTGATGAGGTGTCGCTCAGATAGTTGTATGTAAGCAGGTGATTTGCCAGGATCTTGAACTGTGTCTGTACCTCCGAGGTCTTGACACTTATGGCACGTTGCTCGTAATTTTGCAAAATGCCATAGTGCAGAATCATGCTGGGGATAAATCCCACCAGCAAAATGATGCAGAAAATCCGAAACTTCAGACTTCTGAATATGATACCGAATCTGTTTCGAATATTAGTAATCATAGAGCGGAACCTCAATCTTTAAAATAATAACCGACGCCCCATTTTGTATGAACATACTTGGGATCGCTCGGACTGCTCTCAATCTTTTCCCGGAGTCTTCGTATATGCACATCAACCGTGCGTGCATCCCCCGGATAATCCGATCCCCAGACAAGCTCCAGCAGCTTGTCACGGCTGTAAACCTTGTTCGGATTAAGCACCAGAAGTTCTAAAACATCAAACTCTTTTGCGGTCAGATTGATCTCGCGTCCCGAGATAAAAACACGTCTTCCGTCTCTGTCCAGACGAAGATCTCCCACCTCGATGACGGTATCTTTTTCCTGTTTGGCAGCTTTTTGTCCGGTTCTGCGCATGATCGCCTTGATCCGCGCCTTTACTTCCAGAATGTTGAACGGTTTGGTGATATAATCATCCGCGCCGTACTCCAGTCCCATGATCTTATCCATATCATCGTTCTTAGCGGTCAACATCACTATCGGAACATTGGAGAATTCACGTATCTGCTGACAGACTTCCATTCCTGACATCTTCGGGAGCATCAGGTCAAGAAGCACAAGATCAAACTCCTTTTCTCTCGCCATGCTCAAAGCTTCCTCTCCGTCGTAGGCACACTCCACTTCCATTCCATCCTGTTCTAAACTGAACCGGATCCCTTTCACGATCAGTTTTTCATCGTCCACTACCAAAATCCTTTTTGCCATCTGCCATCTCCGCTATACTCTTATTTTATTTTTGATCTTTTCATATACCGCACCCTTGATGCCCGCCACATGGGTGATTTCCTCAATGCTTCGAAAGGCGCCGTGTTCCTGCCTGTATGTAATGATACTCTCCGCCTTGACCACACCCACTCCCGGCAGGGTACAAAGCTGCTCCGCGGTAGCCCGGTTGATATCCAGCAGTCCGACTTCCGAAGATGCTTCTTCCCGTTCGTCATCACTCCAGCTGCCATTTGCGCGCACCGGAAGCCCCTGCTCACCCGTGACATACACGCCCTCTGCCCACTCCTGTGCAGTCGGAACGATCAACATCATCCCATCATATACCGGCGTAGCCTGATTAAAGCTCGTCTCCTCGGCATCTTCACACAGTCCACCCGCATAGGCAAGGACATCGCACAACCGCATTCCGGTATCCACCGCATATACCCCGGGGGACAGGACAGCCCCACACACATAGACATAGCAGGTTTGTGCATCCTCCTGCTCCGCGCTCCGTTGCAGATCCGCAGCATCCTGCAAGCCATCCGCTGCCTCCTGTGACATATCTGCCTGATCCGGCGACATGCCGGCCGAACCTGACGGCATGCGTTCTGTCTCCGGCGACGGATCGCTTGCGGTAATCGGCGTTGTCGCATTTGTCGCATCGGTCGACTTTGCATCCTCCAGAAGGATCTGCGCAGGCTTGCCCATACATCCGCTCATCAAAACTGCGATCGCACCTGCCAAAAACAGTATCTGTCTGTATTTTTTTTGTTCTTTCATCTTATGGCTCCTTATCATACAGAGCCCTATCAGTCAATCGTGTTCTTATTGTATGCCAAATCATGACGAGCCGCAAGTGGGATTTTCATTTTTTAAAGGAAATGTTTGCCCCGGATGACCGCAGGGGGCTCACTTCCACTTAAAGAGAATGATCCCGAGGATCGCAACTGCCATTCCCAGCGCCTTTCTCCAGTCAAAGGTCTGCTTTTCCACACCAAAGAGTCCGAACAGCTCTATCAGATATGCAACGATCAGCTGGGAAACAACGATCAGCATGACAGCCCTTGCCGGACCAAGCATACCGATACTCCGAATGACGGTCAATGTGATGAATGCACCGATCACCCCGCCGAGCAACATGTACTTCGGTTCGATCTTAAACAGCTGGGTGACGCTCGTCCTGTCATAGAGCATCCATGCAAAAGCACATACAAAAAAAGCCGTCAGCTGTACAAAACCGCTTGCGAGCCACAGCGATGAATGCTTTGTAACCTCTGTGTTAAAGACTCCCTGTATACTCATCAGCGCACCCGATAGGAGTGCGATCAAAAAACCGGCCATATGGCACCTCCTCTTTGTATAGGAGTATGTGCCGCCGGCCGGCTTTTTATTCTATTCATTTTCTGACGCTGCGTCTTCCTCTTCCGGGATCTCTTCCTCCGGGGAGACCGGATCCGGGATCTCCTCCTCCGTATACGGCATACCGCTCACCTGTGTCTTGATCTGTTCCGACAGCTGTCTGAGGGAAGTGTTCACATCGGCGCCGTTCCATATATCGGTGAAGCAGATTTCCAGCTGCACCCAGAAATTGCTTGTCTCAAGCATCTTGGGAAGCGGCACCGAATTCTCGTACTCCCGAAGCGCCGCATGAATGCTTTCGTTTTTATATTCCACATCTTTTCTCGAAGCGATCTTATCTGTCCGCCCGTACAATTCTCCTGCAGCATCATAGGCGAGATACTTTGCAAAATCGTTTGCTGCCGCTTTCTTGTCCGAGTAGCCGTTCACGACAACCGCATCCGTCACGGAAAGGGTTCTGGACCGATAAGTTTCACTGACATCCGGAAGGGTTGTCACGCCATAGTCATAGGGGAATTTCCCCTCTTCCTTCGCGCGCTCCAACTTGCTGATCGCATCCGTGGTCGCAACGGTAAATACCGTCTTCCCCTCCATAAACTCCTGCAGAATGGAATCGTAGGTAGCCTCCTTGGAATCGATCGAAAAGAACTGATTCAGGCCTTGATACACCCGCAGACAGGCTATGGTATCCTCGTTGTAGATATCGATCTGCTCCGGAACATCACCGGAATCCGATCCCACATCCATGTAGTTGCCGACCATAAAATAATTGTAGAAAATGTCGGAGACATCCCACTTAAATACCGCCTCAACCTCCTCAGGCGCATCGTACTCACCGGCAAAGGAAAGGATGTCATCAATGGTAGAGGGAATGAGATCCTCCATCTTCTTAAGGATCTCTTCCTCCGAGACCTGCTCCTGCGGATCCGCTGTGTCCGGCAGGCTGTCGAGCTCCGGCTCACCATCCTTTAACAGCTCCTGCGTGTCGGCGGCCAGCACCTCCCTCACAAGGGTATCCTGCGCAAGCTTCTGCATATAGGTTTCGTTGTACAATAAAAGTGCGGTTTCAAAATAAAACGGATATCCCACATATTTATCCTGATAACGCACGGCCGAGAGAGCCGCTTTGGGATAATGCTCCTCGTTGACCCATACCCCGCCGTCCGCGATCTCGGTTGCCAGTCCGGCAAGATATGCCTTTTCCAGATTATCATTCGTCATCACGATCAGATCCGGCATCTCTTCGCCCTCTCCATCCCGGACACTTGCATCGTTGACATGCTCCAAATAATCCACTGCGGAGACAAGGACGGGTTTTACCTTCATGTCTCCACGATTACTGTAATCAAGGGCAACGCTGCTTATAAAGTTAGACATTGCCTCATCCGCATACCACACAACGAGTGTGTGATCCCCATCAACCTGCACTTCCTTCGCCTGCTCGTATCCCCGCATTGCAAAAAACACACAGAATGCCAGCAGGAGAAGCACAAGCATTATCGAGAAGATTCTTCTTTTATCATTCATCGATCACACATTCTCCAAACACTTTTTCATAATTTTGATCATCTCGTCCACATGCTGCTCCGTAATGATCAGAGGCGGAAGGAATCGAATGATATTGGCACCGGCATTGATCAAAACCAGGCCTTCCTCCAGCGCGCGGTTTATGATATCGGCAACCGGCTTGTCAAATACCAGTCCCTGCATCAGACCGATCCCGCGATGTTCGATCACCGACGGGCATTCCTCTGCCAGCTCATCCAGACACTTTGAAAGATACGCTCCGACTTTCGCGGCATTTGCAACGATCTGTTCCTCCTCAAAGATTGAAAGAACGGTCTCGATCGCCTTTCCTGCCAGGGGATTTCCGCCGTAAGTCGTTCCGTGATCGCCGGCGACAAGCGAATTTGCGCCGACTTTTTCGGTCATCAAAAAAGCGCCGACCGGGATACCGCAGCCCACCGCTTTGGCAACCGTCATCACGTCCGGTTTCACGCCGTAGCGCTGCCATGCAAACATGGTGCCTGTCCGTCCCATGCCACACTGGATCTCGTCAAGGATGAGCAGGATATCACGCGCATCGCAGAGCGCGCGCACCTCCTTTAAAAACGCCTCCTCGGCCTTGATGATCCCGCCTTCACCCTGTACAGTTTCCAAAAGGATCGCACAGGTCTTATCCGAGATAAGTGCCTTTACACTCTCTATATCATTGAGTTTTGCAAATTTGATATGCCCGATCATCGGCTCAAATGCCTCGCGGTATTTGGGATTGCCTGTCACAGACAGCGCTCCCATGGTCCTTCCGCGGAAGGAGTGCTCCATTGCGATGATCTCATGATCCGTCTTTCCGTCTTTTTGATAGGCATATTTTCTAGCCGTCTTGATCGCGCCCTCGATGGCCTCCGCACCGGAATTTGTAAAAAAGACCCGATCCATTTCGGATACCTTCAAAAGCTTTTTCGCCGCTTCGATCGCCGGCACATTGTAATAGTAATTGGATGTGTGGATCAGTTTGTCGATCTGGCTCTTTAACGCATCATTGTATTTTCGGTTCCCATATCCCAGTGCAAAAACAGCGATGCCTGAGACAAAATCCAGATACTTTTTACCGCTTAGATCATAAAGATGAACACCTTCTCCATGATCGAAAACGATCGGATAACGATTATAGGTGTGAAGCAGTGCCTTCTCCGCTTCCTCGATATATGTTTTCATCATACGCCTTCTTCCTTTCCTGAAACGAGCTTTCACATTATATACTGCCGGGCGCAGCCTTCGCAAACACCCCTAGCGCATACTTTCTTTATCCTTGTCCGCAACGATCGCCGTGCCGACACCGTGATTTGTAAAGATCTCCAAAAGCAGACAATGCGGAATCCTGCCATCCAGAATATGCACGCGGTTTACACCGTTTTTGATCGCGTCGGTACAGTTGTTGAGTTTCGGAAGCATGCCACCTCCGATGATCCCACTTGCGATCAGCTCATCCGCCTCCGAAGCAGACAGCCGTGAGATAAAAGTCGAGCGATCGTTGATATCACGATAAAGTCCTTCAATATCCGTCAAAAAAGCAAGTTTTTCTGCATGTACTGCCTTTGCGATGGCACATGCCGCATCGTCGGCATTGATATTGTAACCCTCAAAGGCATCGGATAATCCGATCGGCGCAACGATCGGAAGAAAATCTTTCTCCAAAAGATCATAAAGAAGCGTTGGATCCACCTCTCGGATATCTCCAACATAACCGATATCCTTGCCGTCCGCATAACGCTTGTCCACTCTGAGCAGACCGCCGTCTTTGCCACTGATTCCGATTGCCTTTACGCCAAGCTCCTCCACCATCGTGACAAGTCTCTTGTTCACTTTGGAAAGAACCATCTCAGCGATCTCCATCGTCTCCTCGTCGGTGACGCGCAGACCGTTCACAAACTGCGCCTCCTTGCCAACCTTACCGACCCATCTGCTGATCTCCTTGCCTCCGCCATGTACGATGATCGGCTTAAACCCGACCAGTTTGAGCAAGGTGACATCCTTGATCACATTTTTTTGCAGTTCCTCATTTGCCATGGCGCTGCCGCCGTATTTTACCACAATGATACGCCTGTTAAACTGCTGGATGTAGGGAAGCGCCTCAATCAGCACCTCCGCTTTCTGCATTACTTCTTCCATATGTCTGTCCATGTTATCCATCTCACTTTCTCAATCGCTTTTCGTCTGTTACGAGCGGTAATCCGCATTGATGTTCACATATTCGTGCGTCAGATCACAACCCCATGCGGTGGCCTTTGCATCGCCCTCATGCATATCCACAAGAATCGTAACCTCCGGAGCCGATAGAATGTTTGTCGCCTCAGCCTCATCAAATGCAACCGGATCACCATAACGAAATACTTGCAGTTTTCCGTTTGCACTGACAAAAAAGAGTTCCACGTCGTTTTGGTCAAACTGTGCACCCGAATACCCCATCGCACAGAGGAATCTCCCGAAATTGGCATCACAGCCGTAAATGGCAGCCTTGGACAAATTGGATGCGACAATGGCTCTTGCCAGGGTTCTGGCATCGCCTATGTTCTTTGCACCGATAACCTCTGCCTCAAAAAGCTTGCTGGCACCTTCACCGTCGGCGGCCATTTTTCTGGCCAGATACCGGCAGACGAAAAAAAGTGCCTCACGGAACGTTTCGTAATCCGCGTCTTTTTTTGTGATCGCCTCATTGTCTGCAAGACCGTTTGCCATGAGAAGGAGCGTGTCATTGGTGGATGTATCTCCATCCACCGTAATCATGTTGAACGTGTCCTTTACGACCTCACCGAGTGCCTCCTGCATGAGTTCTGCGTCAATCCGGATATCGCTCGTGAGAAAAGCAAGCATTGTGCACATATTCGGATGGATCATTCCCGATCCCTTGCTCATGCCCCCGAGCGTGACCGTCTTTCCTCCGACTTCAAACGTAACTGCAATCTCCTTGTTCACGGTATCCGTTGTCATGATCGCCTTTGATGCGGCACATCCCGCTTCGATACTCTGATCCAGCGTTTTGCTCATCGTCCGGACTCCTGCCACCAGCTTATCCACCGGAAGCTGCGCACCGATTACACCGGTGGATGCGACCGCCACAGTGTCATAGGGAACCCCCAACTGCTCTTCCACTGCCCTTGCGGTTGCCTCGCATGCGTCAAAGCCTTCCTTTCCGGTACATGCATTCGCGATACCGGAATTGATCACGACAGCCTGCATGGGTCTTTTCGACTCGACGATCTGTTTATCCCAGATAACACAGGCTGCTTTCACCACATTTGTCGTAAACGTTCCTGCACATGCGCATGGCTTTTCGGAATACAAAAGTGCCATATCCGTCCGCCCCTTATATTTGATATTCGCCTCACATGACGCCGCCAAAAATCCTTTTGCGGCAGTCACGCCTCCTTTGATCTGCTCCATTTGTAAAGACCCCTTTCCGATCATTTCTCTATCTGTTGAACCTGACTATGTTTTCGCGGTTGAGCGTAAAATCATAATAATTCAGATCAAGCCGCTCCACCCATCCGATCTCCTTCCAGAACGCATTGCCGATGTCATTCTCGGTAAAAGCGATCAGCGAAACCTTGCTGATCTGCTCCCTCTGCAATGCCTCCATACAGTGGATGACCATGGCCTTACCGATCCCTCTTAAGCGATAGTCCTCCGCCACGCAAACATGGTACAGACAACCTCTCCTGCCATCATGTCCGCACAGGATCGCTCCCACCAGCCGGTCATCCTCCTCAGCCACCACACTGATGCCCGGATTACGATGCAGAAACCTTTCCACACCCTCACGCGAATCATCGATGCTGCGGATAGCAAATCCCTTGATCGTCATCCAGAGTTCATGCACCTTCTCATAGTCTTCTATTTTCATTGCACGTATCATACATTCAGTCCCTTTGCCTCATCGCACCCCAGTATGATGTTCATACACTGGATGGCTGCACCGGAAGCGCCCTTCCCCAGATTATCAAACTGCGCCGTGACGACAACTCTCTCGTCATTTCCATTCACATAGAGCTTAAGCCCGTCCCAGCCGGAAAGTCCGTTCCCTGCCAGAAATCCGCTTGCGGCAATCTCATCTTCCTTATCGCCGACACAGATGAAGCGCTCCTGCTTATAATATTCTTTATAGAAGGCACGCAGCTCATCCGGATCTTTCTTCTGCGTGAGCAGATCCGTGTAGAGTGGAACCGAAACCAGCATGCCGCTGTAATAGTCATCCACGATCGGTGAGAACAACGGTGTGCGCGAAAGCCCCGTGATCTTTTGCATCTCCTTCAGATGTTTATGCTGCTGCGTGAGCGCATACTGTCTACCCGAAGCAAACTCTCTCGGCCGATCTTCGCTCTCATAAACCGCGATCGCCTTTTTGCCGGCACCGCTGTACCCTGACAGCGCGAAGCTGCTGACCGGATAATCCGCAACAAGGATCCCTGCATGGATCAGCGGATACACGATGGAGATAAAACCGGAGGCATAGCAGCCCGGAACAGCGATCCTCTTTCCTTCCCGGATCGCCTGCCTGTGCTCCTTGGAGAGCTCCGGAAAACCATATGCCCATCCGGCCTCGGTCCGATGCGCCGTGGAGGCGTCGATGATCGTTACCTGTTCATTCGTCACCAGCGATACCGATTCCCTTGCAGCCACATCCGGAAGACACAAAAATGTGATGTCCGAAGCATTGATCATGCGGCTTCTCTCCTGCGGATCCTTGCGTAACGCCGGATCTATCGTGAGCAGTTCAATGTCATCTCTGCCCTGAAATCTCTCATATATTCTAAGTCCTGTTGTCCCTTCACTTCCATCAATAAAAATCTTTGTCTTCATAATTATCCTCTTTTTCTCTGACCGATCTCGTGGTTCCTGCATATAACGACAGATGCCGTACTTTTTATCATACTTCATAAGCCACAAAAACTCAACCACAAGTATCCTGGGGGTCCATCACTGTGTTTTGTGCATAATTATACGTCATAGTTTGGTAATATTCAAGTATTTTTTGATTTTATGCACATTCTCTCTAATTTTAGTATTTTTATGCATTTTTTAGCGCTTGCATTATGCAAAATTGTGTTGTATAGTTATAGGCAACAGTTCAAATATTATCATATGGAGGCAAAAAAAGATGAAAGAAAAAGTTATTTTAGCGTATTCCGGCGGTCTTGATACCAAGGCGATCATCCACTGGCTGAAGGAAAACTTTGATTATGTAGTTATTTGTGGCTGCGTAGACTGCGGACAGGAGAGCGAGCTTGAAGGTCTGGAAGAAAGAGCCAAACTCAGCGGTGCTACCAAATTATATATCGAGGACGTTGTGGATGAGTTCTGCGATGAGTATGTCGTTCCCTGTGTACAGGGACATGCCGTATATGAGAACAAGTATCTGCTCGGTACTTCCATGGCTCGTCCCGTCATCGCAAAGAGACTGGTTGAGATCGCACGCAAGGAAGGTGCAACCGCAATCTGTCATGGTGCAACAGGAAAAGGAAATGACCAGATCCGTTTCGAGCTCGGCATCAAGGCTCTTGCCCCGGATCTCAAGATCATCGCTGCATGGAGAAATGAGAAGTGGACCCTTGACTCCCGCGAGTCCGAGATCGAGTACTGCCGTCAGCACGGCATTGACCTTCCGTTCTCAGCGGACAATTCCTACAGCCGTGACCGCAACTTATGGCATATCAGCCACGAAGGTCTTGAGCTTGAGGATCCTGCAAACGAGCCGAACTTTGATCACCTTCTTGTTCTTGGCACAACACCGGAAAAGGCTCCGGAAGAGGGCGAGTATGTGACCATGACTTTTGAGCAGGGCGTTCCCAAATCCGTGAACGGAAAGCAGATGAAGGTTTCCGATATCATCCGTGAATTAAACAGACTCGGTGGTAAGCATGGAATCGGAATCATAGACATTGTGGAGAACCGTGTGGTCGGCATGAAATCCCGCGGTGTATATGAAACTCCGGGTGGAACCATCCTCTACGAAGCACATCAGCAGCTTGAGGAACTGATCCTTGACCGCGATACCTACAGGGAAAAAGAAGAGATGGGCAATAAGCTTGCTCAGATCGTTTATGAAGGAAAGTGGTTTACACCTCTTCGCGAAGCAACCTGTGCCTTCATCGAATCCACACAGAAATATGTGACCGGCGAAGTGAAATTCAAACTTTACAAGGGCAATATCATCAAGGCAGGCACAACATCTCCTTACTCACTGTACAACGAGAGCATTGCCTCCTTCACCACCGGTGATCTCTACGATCATCACGACGCTGAGGGCTTTATCAATCTGTTTGGCCTCTCCACCAAGGTGCGCGCCATGAAGATGCAGGAAGTTGAAGGGAAATAACATGGATGTAATTTTCATCTTATGTGTATATCTGCTTGCGGTGAACCTGATCGGTTTTTGTATCATGGGCATCGATAAGCAAAAAGCCAAAAAGAGGGCCTTCCGGATTCCGGAAGCCACCCTCTTTATTGTCGCTTTGATCGGAGGCAGTCTGGGCACGACTCTGGGTATGTTTACCTTTCGTCACAAGACAAGACATTGGTATTTTCTGTATGGAATGCCGGCAATACTGATACTGCAGCTTGTCCTTATCATTATGCTGTTAAGACTGCCGATCCAGTTTAAAATACTCTGACGCAAATTGATTATCATTTCTTTTACACAGGAGGACTCGCCATGTATATTGCCATCATCGCGGATAACATTGCAACCCGCAAACATATGGAGCGTCTTCTCGGGCGCACGAGCGATGCCGTGATGTCTGAGATCGGCAATCTGTATATCGAAGCATATGGTGAGCCCGAAACCATGTGGCCGGTGATCAAACGCTATGATCTCTTTTTTGTGGACATTACAATGGATGAGCATATGCGTCTGGCAGTACTCAATCGCCTTTCAAACCTGGGTCTTGGCGATCGCATCGTCATCTGCCGGTCGCAGGATGCCGATCCCGTCAACGGACCGGACAAACAAGGATTGCGATCCGTCATGCATCCGCTCTCCGTTGAAATACTGTCCGAGGTTGTTTTGCAAATATATAAGGAGACCTCGCTAAGCAGGGTCTCCAAACATGTCATAGAATTTCGCAGCCAACAAAACACGGAATATATTGAGACGAGGCACATTCTGTATGCTGCCCTGCGTGATCATGTGGTGGATGTACATCTGGATGACGGCAGGACGATCAACCACCTCGGTACGCTGCAGGATTTCAAGCGCCTGGTCGAAAACTATGAGGAATTCCAGCCGTTTGGCAAAGATACCTACATCAACACCAACCATATCATCCGCCGCGAGCCAAGAGAAATCACACTTTCCGGCGGCCACGTCATCAAGTTATCTCTGCTCGGGAGATATCGCACGCAATGATCAGATATTTACAATGATGCCGCCGTCATTGGAATACGTCGTGCTGACTCCCGCCATTCCCGATATGATGATCTCCCGAAAGCATCCTCTCTCGAGCATCAGTTTTTTGACAAATTCCGCACGCTGCAGGCAGTTGCAATGTGAGATCAGAAGTCGCTTTGACGCCATATCCGGCGTGTTTGCCACAATATAATCTACCATTTTCTGTATCGCTTTCCGGATTCCGATACACTGACCGAGTTGAATGATCTCCCCCTCATCGTTGGCACTCATATAAGGCTTTATGCTGAGCGTGGATGCAACAATGGACTTGATCTGTGAAAGGCGCCCGTTCTTGCGCAACGTCTCAAGATTGTCCAGCACAAAATATGTCTTGATCTCGTCGCGGAAACGATCGATGAGCGGACAGATCTGCTCAAAAGACATCCCCTGCTCATAGTAATCCATGATCTGCAGCGCAATATTGGTCTGCCCGATCGAGGCGGATCTGGAATCGATCACATGGATATTTTTCTTCTTTCCGGTTTCTTCATACAGGTGCTTGCCAAGGCAGGCACTGTTATAGCTTCCGCTCAGAGGCGAGGAAAGCGTGATGACATATACATCATCCGCATCGGTCTCATACGCACGCATAAAGCTGTCAGGGGAAGGACAGGCCGTCCTTGCACATTCTTCGCAGGCAGCAACCTTTTCAAGATACTCCTTCTGCTGAAATGTCTCATCATCTATAAAGGTCTCTTCCCCTACCATCAGGGTCAGCGGAACGATCTCAAAACGCGGATCATTCTTCATATTTTCAAGCAGTTCACCACAGCTGTCCATGATAATCTTATAGCTCATTTCATTCTCCTTAACACTTCATGTAGTTTTCATTACTACATATCATAGCACAGAATGACTTTCTTGAAAAGTCCCATCCTTTCTTTTTGATCTCACCACCGGATCTTCTCTTTCAAGGTTGCAAGTTATGCCTGTTTTTGATACGATAATGCAGGAAATATACGCCATGCCATGCGTCCACCGCAAAAACGGTGCCGTCGCAAAGGAGACAAGCCATGATCGCAATACAAATCACAGATATGAAACACTTCATGAACACACTTCTCACAAAGGAGACCTTTGATTCGTTCCTCCTCGAGGAAGCATTGGTCAAATCAGGTCAGACCTATTATATTGATGGTCGCATCAACTCCGCATTTTACACAAAAGAAGAACTCGAAAACACCCCCGCACTGCGGCAGGAGTTTTCGAGTTTTGCAACCATACGGCCGACCTGTTATTCCCTGATAAAAGGCAGCCGTACGCCCCTCTCTTTTCAATTTGTGCTGCATGCGGGCGATACGTATGTCCGCAAGCTGCT
>JAGBQU010000222.1 GCA_017632755.1 Lachnospiraceae bacterium | reverse complement strand
GTTTTATCTGGGAAAATTATTACGATCCGGACAGCCGCATGAACGAATACGATCTGACGGTCTTTGTCAGGGAGGCGGACGAGAGATATCGCAAATTTGAGGAGACGCATCTGCAGAGGGGATATACGCTGGAGGAGATACGAAGCCTGCTCGAGCGTGCGGGTCTTGTCTTTGTAGAGGCACTTGACAGTGAATCGCTTGGCGAGGTCTCTGCACAGAGTGAGCGCATCTATGTGATCGCAAGGGAATGCGGAAAGAACTGTGCAGGTGAAAGCATATAGAGAAATATATGTGATAGAAGAACAAAAAGGATAAAAGAGAAGCAAATTGTTTGGAAAGGAGTCTGACACGAAGTGATGTCACGCGTGTCATAAATGATATGTCAGATTATATCGTAAGAGCAACCGCAATGAACGCACAGATCCGTGCATTTGCCTGTACGACGAGAGAGCTTGTCGAAACGGCAAGGCAGGCACACAATACGAGTCCCGTCGCAACCGCGGCACTGGGGAGACTGCTGACTGCAGGCAGTATGATGGGCAGCATGCTAAAAGGGGAAGAGGATGTGCTGACACTCCAGATAAGCGGCAGCGGTCCTTTGAAGGGCATCACGGTGACAGCGGATTCTGCGGCAAATGTAAAGGGATATGTGCTGGAGCCGAATGTGATCATTCCTGCCAATGAAAAACACAAGCTGGATGTCGGAGGCGCAGTGGGACCCGGTGTCCTGCGTGTCATCAAGGATCTGGGATTAAAAGAACCGTATGTTGGACAAACTGTATTGCAGACCGGTGAGATCGGAGATGATCTCACATACTACTTTGCCACATCCGAGCAGGTGCCTTCCGGTGTCGGACTGGGAGTGCTGATGGATAGGGACAATACAGTGAAACAGGCGGGAGGCTTTATCATTCAGCTGATGCCTTTTGCAGAGGAAGCCGTGATCAGCCGCCTGGAGGAGAATCTGGCAAACGTGAGCAGTGTGACCTCCCTTCTGGATGCCGGCAAGACCCCGGAGGAGATTCTGGGCATCCTTTTGGAGGATCTGGAACCTGAGATTCAGGAGAAGGTGCCGACCCGGTTTTATTGCAACTGCAGTAAGCAGAGAGTGGAAAAGGCGATCATCAGTATCGGTGCAAAGGATATCCGTGAGATGATAAGAGAGGGCAAGGATATAGAAGTCAACTGTCATTTCTGTAATACCAAATATACCTACTCCGTGGAGGATCTGAAACGTATGCTGGAGATGAGCCGGTAAGGGCAGATGGGAGGACAAACATGAAAGACGGATATATAAAGGTAGCTGCGGCAACACCAAAGATCGTGGTGGCTGATGTCTGGGAGAATGTGGAGACGATCAAAAAGCAGATCGACGAGGCGGTGGACGGGGGAGCCAAGATCGTGGTATTTCCCGAGCTTTGTATCACAGGATACACCTGTCAGGATCTGTTTTTGCAGGACAGGCTTCTTGCGGGAGCACTGGACGGACTTTATGAACTGGCTCTTTACACGGATGGGCTGGATATTCTTGTCTTTGTGGGACTTCCGTTCCGATACCGGAATTGTCTCTACAATGTGGCGGCTGCACTGAATGACGGCAGGGTGATCGCACTGGTTCCCAAAACCCACATTCCCAATTATGCGGAATTTTATGAGGCACGCCACTTTGCAAAGGGGCCCGGAAGACCGATCCCCGTGACACTTTTTGATGAGGAGATCCCTTTTGGAACCGATATTTTGTTTGAGACGGATGCGCTTTTTGGCATGTCCATTGCGGCAGAGATCTGTGAGGATGTGTGGGCACCGGATCCGCCGACGACCAGACATGCCCTTGCCGGAGCCAATGTACTTGTCAATCTCTCGGCATCCAATGAGATCGTCGGAAAGGCAGAGTATCGAGAGATGCTGATCAAGTCGACGAGCGCGAGGCTGGTTGCCGGATATGTCTTTGCCAGCGCGGGCGAGGGCGAATCCACACAGGATGTCGTCTTTGGCGGACATAATCTGATCATGGAAAACGGCATGGTGCTTGCTGCATCCGAACGGTTCTCGACGGGAGTCATTTTTGCGGATCTGGATATTGAGAAGCTGCAGACGGAAAGAGCGCGCATGAATACGTTCGGGAGCGCAGGGAATCATCTCACAAGTGATGAATCCTATGCCATCGTGCCCTTTGACATCGTGATCGAGGAGACGCAGCTTGCACGTACCTTCTCGCCCACTCCTTTTGTTCCCGGTGAGCGATCCTTGAGGGACAGCCGCTGTGAGGAGATCCTGAACATCCAGTCTCATGGTCTGAAAAAGCGACTGGAGCATGTTCATGCAAGCACCGCGGTACTGGGGATCTCGGGAGGACTCGATTCGACGCTTGCCCTGCTGGTGACTGTGCGCGCGTTTGACCTGATCGGTAAACCGCACAAGGATATCCTTGCTGTCACGATGCCCTGTTTTGGAACGACGGACAGAACCTATGACAATGCGTGCAAGCTGGCCAAGGTGCTCGGCTGCAGTATGCGTGAGGTGGATATCCGCGCTTCTGTGTTGCAGCACTTTGCGGATATCGGTCAGGATCCGGACAAGCACGATGTGACCTATGAGAACGGACAGGCCAGAGAGCGCACGCAGGTTCTTATGGACATTGCCAACAAAGAAAACGGACTGGTGATCGGTACGGGCGATCTGTCAGAGCTTGCACTCGGCTGGGCGACCTACAACGGAGATCATATGTCCATGTACGGCGTCAATGCTTCCGTTCCCAAAACGCTGGTCCGGCATCTTGTGAAATATTATGCGGATACCTGCGCAAACGAAAAACTCGCAAGCGTGTTGGAAGATGTACTTGACACGCCTGTCAGCCCTGAACTGCTTCCGCCTAAGGACGGTGTGATCTCGCAAAAGACGGAAGATCTTGTGGGTCCCTATGAACTTCACGATTTCTTTTTATATTATATGCTGCGTTACGGCTTTTCACCGGAAAAGATCTTTCGGATCGCCATGTACACGTTCGAGGAACGTTATACACCCGAGGTGATCATGAAATGGTTAAAGACGTTCTACAGAAGGTTTTTTGCACAGCACTTTAAGCGCTCATGCCTGCCCGACGGACCGAAGGTCGGAAGTGTTGCGGTTTCACCGAGAGGAGATCTGCGTATGCCGTCCGATGCATCCGCAAATCTCTGGCTTGC
>JAGBQU010000221.1 GCA_017632755.1 Lachnospiraceae bacterium | reverse complement strand
GGACAATTATGAAACTGAAAAAAGTTAGCGCACTATTTTTAGTTGCAACAATGGCACTTTCCCTTGTTGCATGCGCGGGAAAGACGGAGGAAACCGGCACACAGAATGCAGCGCCAGAGGAAGAACCTTCTCAGGTGCAGGAAGTTGAGCCTGAAGAGGAGACTGGTGAGGAACCGGCTGAAGAGGCTACAGGCTTCAAGAAGTATGCGGACATCAAACTCGGAGAGGACTTTACCGATCTCGAGGCAGAGATATCCTTCTTTAACAACAGAACAGATCTTGACTCTGAGGATTACGGCGGGACAACATGGGTGGAATACATGGAAGAGTTCAACAAAATGTATCCGAACATCAAAGTGAATGTAATCACAGATACGGATTATGCGCAGTCTGCAAAGACACATCTTCAGTCAGGTGATTTCGAGACGGTAATACTTATCCCTGCCATTGATAAGGCAGACCTTTCTTCCTACTTCGAGTCATACGGAACACTGGATGTCATGAATGAGCAGATTAATTACGCAGATCACTGGGAGTATCAGGGTGAAGTATACGGCGTGCCTTCTACAGCAACTGCACAGGGTATCGTATACAACAAGCGCGTATTTGAGGAAGCAGGCGTGACAGAACTCCCCAAGACACCGAGCGAGTTTATCGCAGCTCTTCAGAAGATCAAAGACTATGACAGCTCCATTATTCCGCTGTACACAAACTATGCAGCAGGATGGACAATGGGAAGCTGGGATGATTACACAGGCATCTCTGCAACAGGTGATCCGGGCTTTACCAACGGCGCACTGCTTCACACTACAGATCCTTTCAAGGATTATGGTGATGAGACACACCCTTATGCAGTGTACAAGATCCTTTACGATGCTGTTGCACAGGGACTTACCGAGGAAGATTACTCTACCACAGACTGGGATGGCTGTAAGGGTATGATCAACCGCGGAGAGATCGGATGCATGGTTCTTGGTTCTTGGGCATATCCGCAGATGGAAGCTGCTGGAGAAAACGCTGCAGACATCGGATATATGCCGTTCCCGATCACTGTTAACGGAAAACAGTATGCACTTGCTGGACCTGACTACTGCTACGGTGTAAATGTGAATGCTCCGGAAAATGAGAAACAGGCTGGTATGGTATTTGTTAAGTGGATGACAGAACAGTCTAAATTTGCTTACAACGAGGATGGACTTCCGATCGTAGCTGGAAGCACAGAGACAAAGCTTGCGTTTGATGGAATCGAGCTCCTTCAGGAAACACCTGCAGTTGCTGGTGAGGAGGATCTTCTTAACGAACTGAACGCAGAATCTGAGCTCAACTACAGAGCTGGAGGCGACAGAAGAGTCCAGCTGATTATCGAGCATGCATCCAAGGGTGATATGACCTTTGACCAGATCGTCGATGAGTGGAATCAGGCATGGACGGCTGCGCAGGACGCTCTTGGCGTGGAGCACGAATAAGAGAACTTTAGTGGCGGGGGCGGTCTCATGCCGCCCCCCTTCTCTGTATGGTTGAGGAGACCGAATTCGGAGACAGACGATCAACTGCTTTGCATCGGCTATACCGGAGAGAAAAATTTGGTACAGACAAAAGGAGGATGGAAATATGAAATGGCTTAGAAGTAGAAAGGGACAGCAAGCCGTGATTATCGCAAGCTTTGTCGTGATCCCATTGCTGCTGTTGATGCTATTTACATATCTGCCGTTTGCGCAGATGGTCCAGTTTAGTTTTTATAAAATGAAGTACCTGACACCGCCGGATAAGCGTGTGTTTGTGGGACTTCGGAACTACATAGATGTATTTAAAAGAGATGATTGTTTTAAGGCTTTAAAGCTGAGTGCGTATTATTGCATAGGTGCGCTCTTACAGCTTGCACTCGCGCTGTTTTTTGCAACGCTTTTGAGTTTCAGAGTGAGAGGTGGAAATGTGATCAAAGGTATGATCTTTTTCCCCTATCTGATCAGCGGTATCGCAATCGGATTTATCTTCAAATTCTTCTATACGAGAGGGTTTGTACTTGATACGATTCTGCAGATATTTGGATTTGACTTGGAAAAACTTCCGTTCTGGCTGAAAGATCAGAGTGTAAACAACTGGTCTTTGGTGGCGACTTCCATATGGCGCTACCTCGGTCAAAATATGGTTCTGTTCATCGGCGCAATCATGTCGGTGGATTCGGAATTATATGAAGCGGCAGCTCTGGACGGCGCCAATAGATTGCAACAATTTTTTTATATCATACTCCCGAGTATTCGGATGATTGTCACACTCAACGTCATTCTTTCCATCACCGGATCGCTCAGTGCTTTTGAACCGCCGTATGTAATCACGGGAGGTGCTAACGGAACCGGAACATATTTCGTTATCATGAATGAGATCGCACATGTCACACAGAAAGTAGGCCTTGCAAGTGCAATGGCAGTGGTACTTTTGGTCCTCATCTTTATCTGTACGATCCTGCAAAAGCTGTTCTTTAGCTATGTATTCCGCGAAGCGGAAAAATAGAGATTATAAGGAGGAAGAGATATGTCGAAAAAAAAGAGAGGGCTTGATGAGATTGTCTTTACAGCCGCAAAGTACTTCGTACTCATATTCTTTGCCCTGGCTTCGGTGATCCCCATCGTCTCCTGCGTCGTTACCGCTTTTAAGACTCCGGAGGAATATCAGACAACGAACGTGGTCACACTGCCGAAAAACTGGCTGAACTTTGAAAACTTTATCAAGGCGTTCAGAACCGCAAACATGGGTCGCGCCTTCCTCAATTCCTTGATCGTGGTGATCTGTGTTTTGATTGTTTCTGTCATTGTGGGAACACAGCTGGCATATGTGCTCAATCGCTTTGAGTTCTGGGGGAATACGCTGATTCGCAACCTGTTTTTGTTTGCCTCCATGTTGCCGGCCATCGCCATGCAGGTAACGGTGTACAAGATTATGTCAACGCTTGGCTTTGTCAATCATTTGTATGGTTATATCATCATGATGTGTGGAACGGACGTTATTTCAATCTACATCTTTATTCAGTATATGGAGAATATCTCGCCGTCGCTGGATGAGTCGGCGATCATTGACGGGGCCTCATACTTTACCGTGTATTGGCGCATCATTCTCCCGTTGCTCAAACCGGCGATTGTCACAGCCTGTATCCTGAAGGGTGTGGCGGTATACAACGAATATTACTGTGCAAACCTGTATCTCATGGATAAATCCATCCGCACGATATCCACTTCGCTCTACGTGTTTGTGGGACCGATGGGAAGCCAGTATAATCTGATCTGCGCGGGTGTTTTGATCTCGCTGTTCCCGGCTCTTGTTGTATTTATCTTATGCCAGAAACAGATCTACAACGGAATCACGTCTGGTGCGGTTAAGGGGTAATACACATGAGAGAGGAAATGATACAAGAGCTCACAACGGGGATCATCCCTTTTTGGAAGGGGCTCAGAGACGATGTCTACGGCGGTTATTACGGCTTCATGGATTATGATCTACAGATCAACAAGGAAGCAGAAAAAGGGTGCATCTTAAACAGCAGAATCCTGTGGTTCTTCTCAAGTGCATATCTGACATTGCATGACAGAACACTACTCGGGGAAGCAATGCACGCCTACCGCTTTTTGAAAGATAAATGCGTGGATAAACAATATGGTGGCATCTACTGGTCCATGACCTATGACGGCAAGGTGTGTGATGCGACAAAACACACATACAATCAGGCGTTTGCCATATATGCACTCTGTGCCTATTATGAGGCAGGCAATGATCCGGAAGCACTTTTGCTGGCACAGCGCATCTTCGATATCATGGAAAAAAACTGCCGTGATGAGATGGGGTATCTGGAAGCTTTCGGAAGGGATTTTACACCCGAAAGCAATGAAAAGCTTTCGGAAAACAGCGTGATCGCCGACCGTACCATGAACACGGCGCTGCATGTGCTTGAAGCATATACGCAACTGTACCGGGTGACGAAAGATGCGGCGGTAAAGGAAGCGCTGATGCAGCTTCTTGCGGTGATCCGCACAAAGATTTTCAACCCGCAAAAGAGACGGCTAGAGGTCTTTTTTGACAAAGAGTATCAAAGTATTCTGGATCTGCACAGCTACGGACATGATATCGAGGCATCCTGGCTGATCGACCTCGCTCTGGAGACTTTGGGAGAGGCGATGTTTGAACCGGCGGATTGGGAAGAGATGAGGCGGATGACCGGCATCCTTGCCGAGGAGACTTATGAGCTGGCGTTTGACGGAGCATCCTTTGCAAACGAGTGTGAGGCCGGGGTGGTCGATGAGACTCGTATCTGGTGGGTGCAGGCGGAGGCGGTTGTCGGTTTTATGAATGCCTTTCAAAAAACCGCAGACCCCAGATACAAAAATGCAGTAGATGCTCTCTGGGACTTTATAAAGGCTCGGATCATTGATCCGCGAAACGGATCGGAATGGTACTGGGAGGTCAGTGCCGACGGTGCCCCCGCACATAAACCGATTGTTGAGCCGTGGAAGTGTCCTTATCACAATGGGCGCATGTGTATGGAAATGATAAACCGGTTATCTGGAAACGATAAAAAGGAGAAAAGCAATGATACATAAAAAGTATTACGAGGAGCTTGCAAAGCAAAAAGAGCTCGTTGCCAGAAAAAATCAAAAAGCGGATTTTTACAATGGTATCTATGACCGCTATGTGTATCCAGTCGTGACGAGGGATCATGTGCCGCTCACATGGCGCTATGATCTGAATGAGAAGAGCAATCCGCATTTCATGGAACGTCTGGGAATTAATGCTGTGATGAATGCTGGCGCAATCTATCTGAACGGGAAGTACTGTCTGGTGGTCCGTGTGGAAGGAAATGACCGCAAATCGTTTTTTGCAGTGGCAGAAAGCGACAACGGGATTGATGGATTTACGTTCCGGGATTATCCGATTCTTTTGGAGGATACCTGCAAGGAGGAGACCAACGTATATGACATGCGTCTTACGCAGCATGAGGACGGTTATATCTATGGAGTTTTCTGCTCGGAGAGCAAGGATACATCCGTAAAGGATTTGTCCGCCGCAGTGGCGGCTGCAGGCATCGTACGTACCAAGGATCTAAAGACCTGGGAACGTCTTCCGAATCTGGTGACGCTTCGTTCGCCTCAGCAACGCAACGTGGTGCTTCATCCGGAGTTTGTGGATGGAAAATACGCATTTTTCACCAGACCGATGGATGATTTTATTGATACGGGCAGCGGCGGCGGAATCGGTTTCGGCTTGTGTGAGGATATCACACATGCGGTGATTGATGAGGAAAAAATGACAAGTCTTCGTAAGTATCACACGATCACGGAGGCCAAGAACGGCGCTGGAGCCACTCCGATCAAGACGGACAGATGCTGGTTGCACATCGCACATGGTGTGAGAAATACTGCAGCCGGTCTTCGCTATGTAATCTATGCGTTTGCTACCGATTTAAAGGATCCGTCAAAAGTGATCGCAGAGCCCTCCGGATTGTTGATCGGTCCCCGGGGACAGGAACGCGTGGGCGATGTATCCAATGTTGTGTTTACAAACGGTGCGATCGTCAATGAGAAAAAGGAGGTATTTCTGTATTATGCATCCTCCGATACACGTGTACACGTGGCTACTACCACGATCGATAAGCTTCTGGATTATGTGTTTGAAACACCGCAGGATCCCGGCAGATCCGTTCTTTGCGTTTCGCAGCGGTGCGAATTGATACACAAAAATCTGGAGCTTCTTGCAAAGGAGTAACGAAAGATTTTATTTGATATACAAGGAGGATAATTATGAAATATCAGATCTGTGGACCGACAACGGAAAGGGTTCCATGGCAGGAGAGACCGGAGAAGCTGACTGGCGCACCGATCTGGAGATATCGGGAAAACCCGATCATCGGCAGAAATCCGGTAAAGAACGTGGCTCGCATTTTTAACAGTGCTGTCATGCCCTATGGAGATGCCTTTATCGGTGTATTCCGTGGAGAGCAGACAAACGGGATCCCGACGATCTATCTGGGCAGAAGCGAGGATGGAATTCATTGGGATATCGACGAGAATAAGATTCGGTTTGTAGATGAGGAGGGAAAGGAGTTTCTGCCGCAGTACGCATATGATCCGCGTCTGGTAAAGGTGGAAGAGGACTATTACGTCATCTGGTGTCAGGATTTTTATGGCGCTTCGATCGGCATTGCAAAGACGAGAGATTTCAAGGTCTTTACGAGGATCGAGAATCCTTTTATCCCGTTTAATCGAAATGCGGTATTGTTCCCGCGAAAGATCGGCGGCAAATACATGTTGCTCTCCCGTCCATCCGACAGTGGACATACACCGTTTGGCGATATCTTTTTAAGTGAGAGTCCCGATATGGTGTATTGGGGCAGACACAGACATGTGATGGGTGCAAACGATAATTGGTGGGAATCCCTCAAGATCGGCGGAGGCGCAGCTCCGATCGAAACTTCGGAAGGCTGGCTGCTGTTTTACCACGGCGTGACGGGAACCTGTAACGGATATGTTTATTCCATCGGCGGAGCGATCCTTGATATTGACAATCCGTCTGTGGTGAAGTACCGTTGCGAAACGTTTTTGATGACACCGGAGGAGTGGTATGAGGAACGTGGATTTGTTCCGAATGTATGCTTCCCGTGTGCGACTGTTCAAAACGCCCGCACAGGGCAGCTTGCGATCTACTATGGCGCTGCAGACAGCTATGTAGGACTTGCCTTTACACAGGTGGACGAGATCATCGATTATATCAAGGAACACAGCGTGGTTTCGGAGACAGACACAGAGATTGGGAGACGGTAAGAGATGGAAAAACCTAAGATCACGTATTCTAAAAAACCGGTACTGGAGCCAATGCCCGGATGTGACTGGGCAGATACGATGGTATTGAATCCGGCTCTCTTTCTGGATCCGGATGGAAAAACCATCCATATGCTGTTTCGTGCCACAGGTCCGTGGCCACAGAAAAATTTAAAGGGAAAATCGGATCCGTATCCGATTTTTTTGGGATATGCAAAGAGCACGGATGAAGGAGAGACCTTCGAGGCGGACTTTAGCCGTCCCGCCCTCGCTCCTGTGCTTGCATACGAAGAGGATGGGATGTATGTCACCAATATCTATGGAGAGCGCGTGCTCAATTACGCAAACGGATGTATTGAGGATCCGCGCCTTTTTACGGTGGAGGGGCAGCTCTATCTGACGGTTGCCTGCAGGCTCTTCCCGCCGGGACCTTACTGGGAAGGCGATAAGAGACGGGACAATGTCCCGGATTGGGCGCAAGATTCCAATAATCCGATCGGGCGGCTTGCCATCGCAAACGATACCGTGACGGTTCTCTATAAGGTAGATTTGTCGGCACTCAAAGACGGACGTTATGAGGACGCCTTTGCGTATATCGGTCCGCTCACCTCGGGGAACAAGAGTGACAACCGTGATGTGTTCTTCTTTGACCGTAGGATGAAAATTGATGGAAAGCAGCAGCTTGTTATGTTGCACCGGCCGGAGCGCAGTTATGCCTTTGAGACCGGCGGAGGGATCATGAATCCCGCGATCTTTCTGGCGGCGGCAGAGTCTTTTACGGAGTTTACCGGAGAGAGTGTGCGGCATCAGATTCTGGCCAAAAGTGAGTTTGACTGGGAGACAGAGCGCGTGGGTGCCAGCTTTCCGCCGATCCCGCTCGGAGACGGGGAATGGCTGGTCTCCTACCACGGAAAGCAGTTGCCGGATTACGGTTACACGCAGTCTTTTATGATTCTGCGGGAGGTAAACAATGACTTTCCGGTGATCATACATCGGATGTCGGAGCGTTTGATCTATGCCAGACAGGAGTGGGAGCTGCCGGATAAATTCCCATGCCCGTGCATTTTTACAACGGGAGCGGTGATCCGTGACGGAGTGCTGATCATGGGATACGGGGCGGCGGATCAGAAGATCGGCATTGCGAAAGTGAATCTGCAGGAACTGGTTTCGTATGTTAGAAAATTTGATGCAAAAGGATGCATGAGTGAGTAGATTATGGAAAAAGACAGTGGCAAGATTATTTTTTTAAATCCGGTATGCACACATAATATCTGGGGCGGTAGCAAGCTCCGCGAAGAATTCGGATGCGATGAGGCTGGTGATGATCTGGGTGAATGTTGGGGAATCTCCGCATATCCCGGCGGTGACGGTACTGTGAGCAGCGGACCGTATCGGGGAATGCATCTCTCGGAGCTCTGGGCTGACCACAGGGAGCTGTTTGGCGGGGTATCCAATCTGCATGATGACAAGGATGAGTTTCCTCTCCTTGTAAAGATACTTGATGCCAGAGAGGATCTCAGTATTCAGGTGCATCCGAATGATGATTTCGCATCTGCCAACGAACAGCATGCGCTGGGGAAAACGGAGTGTTGGTATATACTCGATTGTCCCGAGGATGCGAAGTTGGTACTCGGGCACAACGCTACATCGACAATGCAACTGTCCGAGTTTATTGATGAGGGTAAATGGAACGAACTGATCCGGGAAGTTACGGTAAAGAAAGGAGATTTTATTCAGATCAATCCCGGAACCGTTCATGCCATAAAAGCGGGATTCGTGATCCTTGAGACGCAGCAGAGCAGCAATGTCACATATCGGTTATATGACTATGACAGACTGCAAAACGGCGTGAAACGTCAGCTGCACATCGACAAATGCAAACAGGTCATCACGACTCCATCGCCCGCTGCAAGGGAGTGTATTTTGGATGCCGAGACGCTTACGGGAGAAGCGAATTCCTTGGAGGTGATGTATGCAGGAATGTATTATCAGGTGTTCAAGATGCAGGTATTGGGAGAAGCTTTTTTTGAGCAGAAATACAAATTCCTGAACGTGACCGTCACAGACGGTGCGGGCAAGGTCGATGGGATCCCGGTCAGGAAAGGAAAAAGCTTCATTCTTCCGCATGAATACGGTGTGGTTCATCTCGAGGGTGAGATGGAGTTTATCGCCTCATCGGTGCGCTAGAGGGAGGCTTGGGACTTTTAATCGTTTTAGAAAAGGAGAAGGAAAATGGTAAAAAGGGTAAAGAAAGTATTGGGTGTGATACTCTCGGCTGTTATAACGGTCACCGGACTGTCAGGTACATCGATGGCCGTCACCGTGCAGGCGGCAGGCGAGGAATCGGCTTTTGAGAACTTTGTGACCGTCAGCGGCAACAGCCTGATGGATGGGGAAAAAGAACTGAAATTTATCTCTTTAAACTATCCGCAGGCGACGAGTGACACTTCGTGGGAACACGCCAACGCAATGAAGACGATCAAAGCGATGGGCGGCAATGTCACAAGAACCTACACGATCCCGGTTTATAACGGGGAGAACCTGTCCACCGCCTATGTGACCGGCGTGGATGAAAACGGACAGCTCACTTTTAACGAAAATGCGCTGAATGCATTGGACGACGTGCTCGCACAGGCGAACAAGTATGGGGTTCGTGTGATCATTCCGTTTGTGGATCACTGGCACTGGATCGGCGGTATGGACGGCTATGTATGGCTGGCCGGTGAATCGGACGGCAAGAAGCCGTCACAGTCAGGTTTTCAGGACTGGGCGTGGAATTTCTACAGCAGTGAGACATGTATGGATTATTTTAAGCAGATGATCTCCCACCTGCTGGAAAGAGAAAATACGCTCACGCACGTAAAATATAAGGATGATCCCGCAGTCCTTTGCTGGGAGACAGGCAATGAGATCG
>JAGBQU010000220.1 GCA_017632755.1 Lachnospiraceae bacterium | reverse complement strand
GAGGTGTCTCCGCGGTAACCATTGATCTGTGCCCAGCCGGTCATACCCGGACGAACCTGATGCTTGATCATATACCTTGGGATCTCCTCCTTAAATTTTTCAACAAAAAACGGTCTTTCCGGCCTCGGTCCCACAAGCGACATGTCCCCCTTGATCACATTGATCAGCTGCGGAAGCTCGTCGATGCTCAGTTTGCGAAGCACTTTTCCCACCTTGGTCACGCGGGGATCGTCCTTTGTCGTCCAGCCTTTTTTCTCCGCCGATGTTTTCTGCACCTCCATCGTGCGGAATTTATACATATTAAACGGCTTATTGTGTAAACCAACCCGTTCCTGCTTAAAGATAAACGGTCCCTTGCTCGTCGCTTTGATTGCGATGATGGAAATGAGCATGACCGGTGAAAACAATACAAATGCCACACAGCCGCCGATCACGTCCACAATACGCTTTGCCACACTGTTGACGGTATTCGAGAGCGGAACTCTGCGGATATTGATGACCGGAAGACCGTTGAGATCCTCCGTGTAGGGCTTACTTGGGATGACACTGTTATAGTCCGGGATAAACTTGGTGTGTACGCCTGACTTTTCGCACAGACCGACGATCTCCTCCAGTCTGTCATAATCCTCAAGCGCCAGGGTGATGGCGATCTCATCAAGCTTATTCTCGGGCAGAATGATCAGCAGATTGTCAATCTTTCCGATCACCTTGACCCCCTTATAAAGTGTCCCCCTCGGAATTCTGTCATCGAGAATCCCCCGGACCGTATAACCCCACTGGGGATTTTGCTTGATCCTGCCTATATACTCCTCAGCCGCTCTGGAATATCCGACAAGGAGTACATGTTTGACATTGTATCCCTTCTGACGGAGCTTGCGCAGGATCGCACGCACCATCCAGCGTATCCCGATCTGTACCACCACATTGATGCCACCGAAGATAACGATCATCGTACGTGAGAAGTTCTGCTCGCGGATCATATAGAGAAATGCGATAAAAAACACAGTTCCCATAATGTTGGACCGGATGAGATTGAAACAGTCCATCTTCAGGCTTGTACTACGCTTGGTCGTATATAACTGGAAGATATAATTCAGCGCGAGATAGCCCGGAACGATAAAAACAAGCGCACCAAAATAAATGCGCCCGCTCAAATACCCGACACCTTCGTCGACCAGATCAAATGGTCCTCTGAATTTGATGTACCATGCCAACGCATATGCAATCACAATCGCGGCGGCATCCAGCACGATCTGCAATCTATTAAAGTATTTCTGGTTATCCTTGATCAAGATATCTCACCTTTTCCCATATACATCGCTATTTTACATGATTTTACGGAAAAGGGCAACCTTTTTTATACCAATGCGTCTTTACAGACCCGATACGATACCCAAAGGATGCTCCTTTGCGCCGTGCAAAGATCTTATCCGACAAATCGACGCACGGCGGCGATCCAGAGTTCCAGCTGGATCCACAGATAGAAACGCAGATTCTTTGCACGGAAGTGAATCCTCTTTGTGCGGTTATCCCTGCACATGCGGACTCCTTCCAGCAGAGATCTTACATATAACATACCGAAGCCCTTTTTGGCAAAAAAGAGTGTTTTTACCACAAAACCCACAAGTAAAAACGGCAGATTGAGCAAGATCTGCAAAGCGGGCATATTCTTATAGATCAGATAGATACTGTTCCTGGCAGACAGGCGCACCTTAAATTCATTGTATCGCGAGCCCGAAAACCCGCTCCCCACATGGCGTACCCTGGCAGCAGGGCAAAAACCGTTGCGATATCCCACGATCCTGCTTCGATAGGCGATATCGATATCCTCCAGATATGCGAAATGCGCTTCATCAAACAGTCCGATCCGTTCCATGACGTCCCGACGGTAGATCGCCGCACCCGCACACGGTGCAAAAACCGGATAAAAGTGATCAAAGCGCTCTTGTGGCTTTCCCTTTCCGATAGCAAACGCCCAGCCGAGCGCACTGTACAGATCACCGGCATCATCCACCCTGTCCGGCTCGTGCATCATGAGCAGCTTCGCCTGTATGCCGAAATAGCGTGGCCTTTTGTCGAGTGCCTCCTCCAGATGTCGCACAAAGCCTTCCTCAACCTCGGTATCGTTGTTGAGCAGCAAAACATATGGTGTATCGGCTGCGCGGATGCCTCTGTTGACGGCTCCGCTAAAGCCTTCATTTTCCTCCGACACGATCAGCTTTACCTTTGGGAAGTGCTCTCTTACATAGTCGGAGCTTCCGTCCGTCGATCCATTGTCCACGACCAAAGTCACGAAAGTGTGATTCTG
>JAGBQU010000219.1 GCA_017632755.1 Lachnospiraceae bacterium | reverse complement strand
TCATCTTTGCGGATGAACCCACGGGAAATCTGGACTCCAAAACTTCCGAGGAAGTCATGGAGCTGATGCGGAAGGTTGTACGTGAGCAAAGACAGACCCTCGTCATGGTTACCCATGACAATCATCTGGCAAGCTTTGCGGACAGGATCTTTCACATCATGGACGGAAAGATCGTGAAGATCGAAGATAACACGGCATACGTTGCAGGAGAAACAGTTTGATCATGTGTCCTCATCACACAGGACAGAGTAGAAAATAGGACGGGATAAAGATATGTTAAACAAAAAGTGGAAGGAAACATTAAAAAAGCTTGGGATTACGGCGCTTGCCGTTATGATGCTGGCGGGAAGCGCAAATGTGGCGCCGATCCCGGGGTCAAGAGTATGTGCCAAGGAGGCAGCAGACGATTCCTCCGATAAAGGAACCGAGAGTGATACAGATTCCGACGAGGAGGGTGACAAAGAGACCGGTGACAAAAAGGACAGCAAAAAAGATGACGGCTCCAAGAAGGATGATAATACCAGTGATCCGGATGATGATATCTCCTATGAGTCCAGAGTGAGCTCCACCAGCGAATTTTTGATCGTGGGTGACTGTGCACCGACCGTGAACGGGAGATACGGACAGCCGGTACACCTGATCCTGCCCATCTACAACATGGGTTTTGAGATGGTTACAAACCTGATCGTGACGCCGGTGACATCCACCCGTGTAGAGGAGTGGCCGTTTCAGCTGACAACAACCGGCCTCGTGCAGGCTGTCGACAATGTGCCGGCCAGCCCCAATAAGCAGATTGCCTACCTCAATCGCAGAGAGGTGGAGTGGGATCTGATCGTGAGCAAAGATGCACCGACGGGATATTATCCGCTTGACTTTAATGTGTCCTACTACCGGGATAATTCCATTGAGAGCACAACACTTCGCATGTATGTATATATTCAGGGATCTGCGGAAGCAGGTTCGCTGGACAATTCGGATACGGAGAAATCGTCCAATCCGAGGATCATCGTGACAGGTTTTGATACGGAACCGAAGGAGGTATATGCAGGTACGACCTTCAATCTGATCATACATCTGCAGAACACATCCAAGAGCACTGCGGTCAGCAATATCCTGTTCGATCTGGAAGCAGCGCAGGAAGGAAAGGATGAGGATGCGACATATGCAGCATTTTTGCCGACCTCGGGATCCAGCACGATCTTCAAGGATTCGATTGCACCCGGCGCAAGCACGGATATCGAGATCGAGATGGACGCCAAGGCGGATCTGGCACAGAAGCCCTACGTTCTGGACATCAAGATGGATTATGAGGATTCGCAAAAGAACAGCTACAGCTCATCTTCCAATGTTTCCATCCCGATCAAACAGGTGGCAAAATACGATGTGAGCTCCTTCGAGGTGATGCCAAATTCCATCTCGGTCGGCAGTGAGTCAAACATCATGTGCAGCATTTACAATACGGGAAGGACAACACTTTATAACGTGAAGGTGACCTTTGAGGCGGATTCCGTATCCGGTGGCGACACCTTCCTCGGAAAGATCGAGCCGGGCGGAACCGGAAATGTGGACGCCATGCTCACCGGAGAACAGGCCACGATGGATGACGGCAAGGTCAAAGTGATCCTTTCATATGAGGACGAGTCCGGCAATGTGACCACCGATGAGAAGGAACTTGAACTCTTTGTCACGGATGACATGGGCATGGAGGGTGATATGAATTTTGACGATATGGAACATGCAGAAGAGGAAAATGCAGGTTCTTCGATCGGCAAGACGATTCTCATCATTGTACTTGTGGTCGTTGTCCTTATCATCGCACTCATTGTGTTTATAAAGATCAGAAAGAAGAAGAAAACAGAGAAGGCACTTGCCGATGAGC
>JAGBQU010000218.1 GCA_017632755.1 Lachnospiraceae bacterium | reverse complement strand
TCCGGCGTATTCCCCTCCGTCAAAGTGCCCACATAATCGCGCGCGACCTGATACAATACCTCCGCGCCGAGGCTGATTGTCTGGAAAAAGGAAAACTGGGAAATACAGAACTTCAATCCCAAAAGTTCCTCATAGAAATGATCCTTCCCGTAAAGGATCTGCGTATCGTCGCTTTGAACCACATCCGCAAGGGAATCGTTTTTCGTGTGAAGGATACCCACGATCGTCCCTGATAATCTACGACCTTTTGCAGTCCCACTCTCTTCCAAGGAGCCTGTCTCTGCACGGTCTACCGTCCCGATATCCTGCGCATTTTCTGCTTCCTTCCCATCCCCCTGCAGCGAAAGCAGTCTGTCCGCAAATCCCTCCAGAGGAACCGCATCCTTCGTGGAAGTCACAAGCGCGATCAGGATCTCACCGGTCTTTTGCGCCTTTCGCACCAGAAGATGACGCAAAAAGCCCTCGTGACGCATTTTGTGATAAAAGCTGGCATTTCTCTCACGGAAAAAGGCGAGCGTCTCCTTTAGGATCAGCCGGTAATCCTCATCCACGATCTGACACTCTTCCACATTTGCGATATCATAAAAACTTCCCCGCTTGTGCATACCAAGTGCCAAAGGTCCATTCAGATATTCGTCTCCAAAAGAGAATTCCATCTTGTTGCGGTAGCCGAATTGTCTCGGACTTTTGTGGATTCCCTCCCACAGAAACGAAGGTTCTTCGTTTCTATTTATGTAAACCTGCTCCACTAATTTTCGTACCTGCTCCTCCTTGATCTGGCACTGCTTTTCATAGGGCAGTGTCTGATACGTGCAACCGCCACAGATCCCGAAATGGGGACAGGGGCTCTCGATCTCAAGGGGAGAACACTCCAGGATCTCAAGGCATCTTCCCTCCACCTTTCCCTTGCGCTTTTTTTGTACCACAAAAGAAACTTTCTGTCCGGGCAGTGTATGCTTCACCACTGCTTTTTCCCCATCAACCTGGATGATCCCCTTGTCCGGAAAATCAATTGCACAAACGCATCCTTCGTATATTTGCCCTTTTTTCATGTTCACAAATTCCTTTCCACTCATACATATATGAGCGCAACAAAACGAGACCCCACCGGAATCTCGTTTTCTTTTTCATCACTCTGTTTTATTTCACAAAAAGAAACTTACTTATCGGCATCTTCTTCCGATTCGTCCTCTTCCTCATCTTCGTCATCAAAGAAATCATCGTCGAAATCGTCATCAAACTCATCCTCAAAATCTTCCAGATAATCCGGCGTAAAATACAGATACAGAGCATAGGCGATCGCTGCAACCGCCGCGATGACACCGATCACTGCAAGCACCCAGAGAACCGTATTCGTTTTCTTCTGCTCTTCCTCTTTCTTTTTTAACAATTCATTCGCCTTGATCAGTGTGATCATATCCTCCACCTTATTCATGATAATACCTCCTTCAATCCAATGATCTTTTGTCTATCCGTAATTCAGCGCCTCTGTCAGGAGGCATTTATGACCCCGATATCATTATATATAATATACCACTTTCTAAAAATGATTACTAGAAAAAAATCTTTCTTTTCACCGGCCCTTTGTTCCTACAGCTTTTTAAATTTGGCAAATCCGGCAAGCATGATCTTTTGTCCGTACTGATCAAACAAAACGGTGACCTGATAATCCTTCGGTCCCTTCACCAGATCCTTTACCGTGCCCTCGCCAAACTTCATGTGCCAGATGCGGTCTCCTATGTCATAATCGGGTTTGCCGGTCACTGCCGGAATGCCCTTGCTGACACCTGCCATCTGCGAAAGACCGCTCTTTGCAAGAAACGGTTTGACCTCGGCCTTTGTCTCGGGCTTTTTCTTTTCGGCCTTCGGCCTGTAAACGGACTGATAAGTACCTGCCTGACTGTTGACCGGCTGATAAGAGGTCGGCTGATAGGCTGCCGTCTGTTGCATCACAGGCTGGTAAGTGGAGCCACCATAGGGTTTTTGGCGGAATGTCTCACGCTCATAGGAGTGTTCCTCATATTCCGGTTCGTCCCATCTTCTCGGTATCTGTGGCCGGTTGTCCAAAAGCTGCGCCGGAATCTCCCGCACAAATCTGCTGACGGGATTGTACTGTGTCTCTCCCCGTATCATGCGCTGCTTTGCACAGGTAAGGGTGAGCTGCTGCTTTGCACGCGTGATACCCACATATGCAAGGCGTCTCTCCTCCTCTACCTCGGTCGGATCATCCGCAGTGATCGTCATATAGCTAGGGAAGATCCCGTCTTCCATACCTGCCAGATAGACATCGGGAAATTCCAGACCTTTTGCACTGTGTAAAGTCATCAGCAGGACTTTATTGCTGTCCTCGCTCACGCTGTCGATATCCGCCACCAGCGCAACATCCTCCAAAAATTCGGAGAGCGTCGGTTTCTCATTCTCCTGCTCATAGGAGACAACCTTCGAGATCAACTCGTCGATGTTTTCGATACGTGCCTCGGCGTCCTCCTCATCGGATGTTTCCAGCGTTTTGAGATATCCTGTCGTCTCGAGGATATCCTTAAGCAGTTCCTCCAAAGACATCAACTCAAGCTTACTGCGGAATGCCTGTATCATCAGGACAAAGGGACGGAGCTTCACGGCGCTGCGTCCGATCGTCATGATCTGATCCGCCTCCATAAGCGCATCGTAAAAGCTGATGTTTCTCGCATCCGCATATTCCTGTATGCGAAGGATGGTCGTCGCTCCGATTCCTCTTTTGGGAATGTTGATGATACGCCTCACCGCCACATCATCCTTCCCATTGTCGATGGTCTTTAAATATGCCAGCAGATCCTTGATCTCCTTGCGGGAGTAGAAATTGACTCCCCCCACCACATTGTATGGGATATTAGCCCTGACAAACTGTTCTTCTAAGATACGCGCCTGTGCGTTTGTCCGAAAAAGCACCGCACAGTCTTTATAATCCGCATCCGACTGTCTTTTCTTCTTTGCGATATCGTATGCGATAAACTCCGCTTCCTCATAAGCCGTATCAAACTGGCGGTAGTGGATCCTGTCCCCATCGCCCTCGCTGGTCCAAAGTGCCTTGTCCTTGCGGCCGACATTGTT
>JAGBQU010000023.1 GCA_017632755.1 Lachnospiraceae bacterium | reverse complement strand
TGCAAAGTACAATCGAGGGACTGAAAGGTATTTCGCGTGTGGATTTTGTTGTGGTGGACACGGAGGGGAAGGATGTTGTCTCGACAATCGAAACGGACAAGGGGTATGTCACATCGGTCATTGAGTTTGTAAAATCTCCGGCCGACAGTCAGGAGGTGTCCAGATATCAGTTCTTCAAGATCTATGATGAACAGATCGTAGAATATATCCTTGTGGCGATCGGTATCGGTGAGGATGTCTATATGATCGGGAAGATGGCTGCTTTTCAGCTGCAGAATCTCCTGGTGGCATATAAGGAACGTTTTGACAAGGACAATTTTGTGAAGAACCTGTTGCTTGACAATCTGCTTCTGGTGGATATATACAGCAGAGCCAAAAAACTGCACATCCGCACGGAGGCGGAGCGCGCCGTTTTGATCGTCGAGTCGGATCAGGGCAAAGACAATAATACCATGGAATTGATCCACAATTATCTTGGTCAGAATAACAAGGATTTTGTGACCGCGGTGGATGAGAACAATGTGATCGTTGTCAAAGAACTCACGGAATCGGATCCGAACAAGGAACTTGATACCTGCGCCAGAGGGATCATTGCGGTTCTGGAAAAGGAAGGCGCTTCCTATGTGCGCATTGCCTACGGCAACATTGTCGGAGAGATCAAGGAGGTGAGCCGTTCCTACAAAGAGTCCAAGATGGCACTGGATGTCGGAAAGATCTTCTTTGGGGAGAGAAACGTGATCGCATACAGCGAACTGGGAATCGGACGACTGATCTATCAGCTTCCCATCCCGCTTTGCAAGTTGTTTATCAAAGAAATCTTCCGCGGAAAGAATCCGGATGACTTTGATGAGGAGACGATCATGACCATTCACAAGTTCTTCGAAAACAGCCTGAATGTATCGGAAACGTCCAGACAGCTGTTCATACACAGAAATACGCTGGTGTATCGTCTGGATAAGCTTCAAAAGAGCACGGGACTGGATCTTCGGGTGTTTGAGGATGCCATCACCTTCAAGATCGCGCTGATGGTCGTGAAGTATATGAAATATATGGAGAGTTTTGAGTATTAAAAGCAAGGAGAGTATCATGATTACTTTGGAAAATGTAAGCAAGTCATATTCGACAGGGGCGCCTGCACTCAACGATATCAGCTTACATATTGATGCAGGAGAATTTGTGTTTGTAGTAGGAGACAGCGGCTCGGGAAAATCCACTTTTATCAAGCTGCTTCTCAGAGAATTGTTGCCGACATCGGGAAAGATCACGGTAAACGGTCAGGATGTTGTGAATCTCAAAAGGCGGGATATTCCCAAATTCCGCAGGAATCTGGGAGTTGTTTTTCAGGATTTCCGTCTTCTCAAGGACCGGAATGTCTATGAGAATGTTGCATTTGCCCAGCGCATCGTGCAGACCCCGTCCAAGCAGATCAAAAAAAATGTCCCTTCCGTTTTGTCTACGGTAGGACTTGCCGGAAAATATAAGGCCAGACCGAGACAGCTCTCGGGTGGTGAACAGCAGAGGGTAGCCCTGGCAAGAGCGCTTGTCAATAATCCGCCCATCCTTCTCGCGGACGAGCCTACGGGAAATCTGGATCCCAAAAACTCATGGGAGATCATGAAGCTGTTTGAGGAGATCAACGCAAAGGGGACTACGGTTGTGGTCGTTACACACAACCGGGAGATCGTCAATGCGATGAAAAAGAGGGTTATCACAATGAATAAAGGTGTCATTGTGAGCGATGAGAAGGAAGGTACTTACATCGATGAGAATTAGTGCATTTTTTTATACATTGAGACAGGGCGTCAAGAATATATTCAGAAATAAATGGTATTCCCTGGCATCCATTGCCACCATCGGCGCATGTCTTGTCATGTTCGGTATTTTTTATTCGATCGTGATGAATTTCCAGTTTATGGTGCGGGGTGCACAGGAGAACGTAGCGGTCACTGTTTTCTTTGAAGAGGGTGTCAGTGAGGAGCGTATCAAAGAGATCGGGGCGTTGATCGAAAGGCGTGCGGAGGTGTCCAATATCCGATATATTTCCGATCAGGAGGCCTGGGACAGTTTCAAGGACGATTATTTGGGTGAGTATGCCGACGGTTTCCCGGAGGGAGACAATCCGCTTGAAGGAATGTCCAACTATGAGGTGTATCTGAACGATGTCTCCATGCAGAAGAGCCTGGTCACCTATATCGAGTCGATCCCGGATGTGCGTGAGGTGCGCAAGTCGGAGATCACGGCAAGCACTCTGACGGACGTAAACGGATTGATCAGTCTGGTGTCGATCGGTATCATAGCGATACTTCTTGCGGTATCGATCTTCTTGATCAGCAATACGGTCACCATCGGTATCTCCGTGCGCAAGGAGGAGATCTCCATTATGAAATACATCGGTGCCACGGACTTTTTTGTGCGTTCACCGTTTGTGATAGAGGGAATACTGATCGGCCTTGTGGGAAGCTTTGTTCCGCTGGTATTGCTTTATTTTATGTACAACAATGTGGTGGATTTCCTGCGGGAAAAATTCAGTGTGCTATCCAACATGCTACAGTTTTTGACGGTTGAGCAGATCTTTGCGACGCTTATTCCGGTGTCTGTGCTGATCGGCGTCGGAATCGGATTTCTCGGAAGCTTTATCACGGTCAGAAAGCATATCAGAGTGTAAGCGGACGGGTTTATTTCACGCAGATCGGCTCTGTGTGCTGTATCCTAGCAGAGGTTTTCATGATGAAAAAGAAATATTTTGTCAGTTTTATATGTGTTATCGTGCTCCTGGTTGCATGCCCGTATTCCGGCTATGCGACGGAGGATGACGACTTTTTTGGTGCGGGTGAACTTGAGCAGGATAACTCCGGTGTGATAGAGGAGGGAGACGGGGAGACTCTGCGGGAGGATCCCAAAGAGGAAGAACCCGAGGAACCAAAGCCCCGCGAGAAGACGTATCTGGAGATTAAAAGTGAGGAGATCTTTTCCGCACAGCAGCAGAAAAAGACTCTGGAGTCCGGACTGTCGGATGTAAAGCAGATCAAAGAGGAACTGGAGAAATCCCGTTATGATCTCAATCAATATGTCACGAAACTGGATTCAAATCTCGGACAGATCGAGGATAAGATCTATGGGCTGAATACGCTGATCGCGGAAAAGCAAGAAGCGATCGAGGCTGCAAAGACCGAATTGCAGAAGGCGCAGGAGGCGGAGAGGGAGCAGTATGCGTCCATGAAGCGGCGCATCAAGTTCATGTATCAGAGAGGAAATGTCACGCTTTTGGATATCCTCTTTGGATCGGGCTCTTTTTCGGAGCTGCTCAATAAAGTGGAATACATTCAACGCCTGACCGCTTACGACAGGCAGAAGATGGAAGAATATCAGGAGACCATGGAGTACGTCCGTCTCTGTGAGGAGGAACTCCTCGTCCAACAGGAGACGCTTGAGGCGGCAGCAAGCGCAGCGGCGCAGGAGCAGAGTGCCGTGGAAGAGCTGATCGTGCAAAAGCAGGAGGAGATCGAGGACTATGAGTCCGACATTTCCAAAAAGGATGAACTGATCGCGGAGTACGAGGCTTATATCACCGAACAGAACAACACCATTGCCGCACTTGAGCTGGCGGTTGCCGCTGAGAAGAAACGCCTGGCAGAGCAGGGCGGAGGAAGTGCCATAAAGTACAGCGGCGGTTCGTTTGCATGGCCCGCGCCCGGATACACAAGGATCTCGGATGATTATGGGTATCGTATGCATCCGATCTTACAGGTTGAGAAATTCCACAATGGAGTCGACATGGCTGCACCGAGCGGATCGCTGATCCTTGCGGCGTATGACGGACAGGTGGTTGCGGCAGACTATAATGCGTCGATGGGCAATTATATCATGATCGATCATGGGGATGCGCTTTATACGGTTTATATGCACTGTTCGGCCATAAATGTGACAACGGGACAGATCGTCACGAAGGGTGAGACCATCGGGGCGGTGGGATCAACGGGACGATCCACGGGACCGCATCTCCATTTTTCGGTGCGTTTGAACGGCAATTACGTAAATCCATGGAATTATTTATAAATATGACAGAAAAGAAGGGAAAACGGTGAATAACGATAACGAAAACGTTCCGATGGAACAAGGCACACAAAAGGAGTATGACAGTGCCGCATATTTTCACAAAATGGAATTGAAAGAGGCGACGCAGAGTGGTTTTGTAAAGGGAATCCTCACAGGTCTGTTCTTTGCGTGCATAGCCTGCATCTGTATTTTCTTTGCCACGAGCAAAAAGGAGAATACAGATGATTCTTTGATCACAAAGGAGATCGAGAGCAAGGTATCGCTCATAAAAAGTAGCATCGACCGTTATTTTTTGAATGAGTATGACGAAAAAACGATGGAGGAAGGTATTTACAAAGGCATAGTGCAAAGCCTGGACGATCCGTATTCCACCTACTATTCCAGCGAGGAGCTCAAGGAACTTCGGGAAAAGACAGAGGGGATCTACTACGGGATCGGCGCATATGTCTCCATCGATAAAGAGACCGAGGGCGGTATGATCACCAAGGTGATGCCCGGTTCTCCGGCCGAGGAGGCAGGAGTAAAGGATAATGATATCATCGTCAAGGTGGACGATGAGTCGGTTCTGGGACTTTCTATCACGGATATCGTCACAAAGATCAAGGGACCGAATAATACGCAGGTTACGCTGACACTTTTCCGGGAAGGAGTTCCGGAGTATGTCGAGATCCCTGTTACCAGAAAAAAGATTGAGACTCCGACCGTCATATCCGAGATGATGGAGGATGATATCGCCTACATCCAGATCACGGAGTTTGACAGTGTGACGACCCAGCAGTTTGCGGAGGCTTTGACGAACGCAAAGGAAGCAGGGATGAAGGGGCTCATCCTTGATCTGAGGGACAATCCGGGTGGTAATCTGACGGATGTCATCAACATATCCAGGATGCTGCTTCCAAGGGGACTCATCGTCTATACGGAAGACAAGAATGGTTCGCGACAGGAATACAGATGTGATGGAGCGAACGAGATACAGCAGCCGATGGTTGTCCTCGTAAACGGAAACAGTGCATCGGCATCGGAGATCCTATCCGGAGCGATCAAGGATTATAAGAAGGGAACGATCCTCGGCACGACTACCTATGGAAAGGGAATCGTTCAGAAGATCTTCGGGGTCACGGACGGTTCCGCGCTCAAGCTGACGGTCAGTCATTATTACACCCCTAACGGGAATGATATTCATGGCGTGGGAATCGAACCGAATGAAACATTGGAATTTGATGTGGATGCTTATCTGGAAGACGGCACAGACAATCAACTTGAGCGAGCGCTGGAAATTTTAAAGGGAAAGCAATAAATTCGGAAAGGAAATAGGGAAAGATGCAGGGGCGCATCTTCATTTCAGAGGGACATGTGAACATGTCCTTTTGAGTTTGGGACAAGAATATGCAGGCTTTTTTGATCACGGCGTACAAGGATTTTGACCAGCTCTATGAACTGGTAACCTACCTTGGAGAAAACAATAAGGTGTTTGTTCATGTGGACAAGAGCAGCAGAGAGATCACGGCAGAGCAGATCGGGATGCTCAATCGCATCGGCGGATGCACGGCTATCTCCACCTATGAGATCTGCTGGGGGAGTTTTACCCATGTGCAGGCGATCCTGGCGCTGATAGAGCTTGCGCTAAAGAGCGGAGAGATCACCTATATGCACCTGATCACGGCGCAGGATCTGCCGGTTATATCCCTCGATGAGATAGAGCGCAGGTTTGACCGAGAAACCCATATCTACATGGATTATATAGTGCAGAAAGATTTTACGCCTGCCGTAAAGATCCGTTATCAATACTATAACTGGTTTGTCAATCGGGATGTCAAAAAGAAATGGCTGTGGAGTCTGCAATACCTGACGGTGCTTCTGCAAAAGCTTCTCTTTATCAAGAGAAAAGGGATCGGACCGTTTTCGTCCATTTACAAGGGGCTTGTCTATATTTCCATGCCACGGGATGCGGCGGCCTATGTGATCGACTATTGCAGGGAGGAGCCGTCCTATTTAAAAAGCCTGAAAAGATGTCAGGTTCCGGAAGAATTTTTCTTTCAGACTCTGTTTATGAATTCGTATTTTAAAGAGCGTGTCATAAAGCGCGAACTACGCTATATGAATTGGGAAAAGGGGGATGGCAGTTCACCCGCTTTTCTCGATGAGAGCGATTATGAAATGCTCATGAAAGGCGACTACGTCTTTGCCCGGAAATTTGACCGGGAGATCTCCCAATCCTTGAAAGAAAGGATCATGAGAGACATCTGAAAAAGAGGAAAGTTTTTTGTGTTTTGGAGGTGGGCAGCCGATGGATTTTAAACTTCACGCGCCGTATGAGCCGACCGGTGATCAGCCGCAAGCGATAGATGCATTGGTGAAAGGATTTAAAGAAGGAAATCAGTTTGAGACTTTGCTGGGGGTCACCGGTTCCGGAAAGACGTTCACGATGGCGAATGTCATTGCACGGCTGGGGAAGCCCACTTTGGTGATCGCACACAATAAGACGCTGGCCGCACAGCTCTACGGGGAGTTTAAGGAATTCTTTCCGGAGAATGCCGTGGAGTACTTTGTGTCTTATTATGATTATTACCAGCCGGAGGCCTATGTGCCGCAGACAGATACCTATATTGAAAAAGATTCGGCGATTAATGAGGAGATCGATAAGCTTCGCCTGTCTGCCACCGCATCTCTGTCGGAAAGAAAGGATGTCGTTGTCGTTGCCAGCGTTTCCTGTATCTATGGTCTGGGAAGCCCGGACGATTTTATGGATATGATGGTCTCGCTCAGACCCGGCATGCAAAAGGACAGGGATGAAGTCATCCGGGAACTGATCGCCATACAATATGACCGCAATGATGCTGCGATGGATCGCAGCTGTTTTCGCGTCAGGGGAGACGTACTTGAGATCTGCCCGGCACAAGGAAGCGACTATATCATAAGAGTAGAGTTCTTCGGTGACGAGATCGACCGCATTACCGAGGTGGAATATCTGACTGGAAACGTGCATGCGACGCTTGAGCATGTGACCATCTTTCCGGCATCACACTATGTTGTGCCTCCGGAAAAGATCCGATGTGCATGCGAGACTATAGAGGAAGAACTGACGGAGCGGGTGCGCTATTTCAAGGGAGAGGACAAGCTTCTCGAGGCACAGCGTATCTCGGAACGCACCAATTTTGACATAGAGATGCTCCGGGAGACGGGCTTTTGCTCGGGCATCGAAAACTATTCCCGCCATCTGACGGGGATGGAGCCCGGAATGCCGCCCCATACACTGATGGATTTCTTTAAGGGAGAGTATCTGATCATCATTGATGAGTCTCACATGACGATCCCTCAGATCCGGGCGATGTATGCAGGAGACAGGTCGCGCAAGACAACGCTGGTCGACTACGGCTTCCGTCTGCCCTCGGCACTCGATAACCGCCCCTTGAATTTTGCGGAATTTGAGAGTAAGATTGATCAGATGCTGTTTGTCTCCGCAACACCGTCAGATTATGAGGCGGAGCATGAGTTGTTTCGCACGGAGCAGGTGCTGCGCCCGACAGGACTTCTCGACCCGCAGGTCAGTGTCCGGCCGGTAGAGGGACAGATCGATGATCTTTTGTCCGAGATAAAAAAGACGACGGCAGATAAATGTAAAGTGCTGGTGACCACGTTGACCAAAAGAATGGCGGAAGATCTGACCGAATATCTAAAGGATGTGGGGATCCGGGTAAAATATCTTCACTCCGACATTGACACACTTGAGCGGGCACAGATCATCCGTGACATGCGACTGGATGTCTTTGATGTGCTTGTCGGGATCAACCTTCTCAGAGAAGGTCTCGACATCCCCGAGATCTCTTTGGTGGCGATCCTGGATGCGGATAAGGAAGGGTTCCTTCGGTCGGAGACATCTCTGATCCAGACGATCGGACGTGCGGCGAGAAATGCCAAGGGACATGTTGTGATGTATGCAGATACGATAACGGATTCCATGCGCCGCGCCATCGATGAGACCAACAGGCGCCGTGCCATTCAGCAGAAATACAATGAGGAGCACGGGATCATTCCGCAGACGATACGCAAGGATGTGCGCGATCTGATCAGCATCACCAAAAAGGTGACAGAGGAGGAAGCTCGCTTTGAGAAGGATCCCGAATCCATGGATGCAGAGGAATTAAAGACCTTGATCGAACGTGTGAACAAACAGATGAAGAAAGCGGCAGCAGAGCTGAATTTCGAGCAGGCAGCCGTGCTTCGCGACCAGATGGCAGAGCTCAGAAGACTCTACGAGCAGTCCTTCTGAGCAGGGAGTGTGTAATGGTATTTAGTACGATTCCTTTTTTGTGCTTTTTCTTACCCCTGTCCATTTTGGGGTACTATATTCTTCCGGGAAAGGTGAATAACATCTTTCTCCTTTTGTGTAGCCTTTTTTTTTATGCATGGGGAGAACCGAGGTTCGTTTTTCTGATGCTCTTTTCCATTGCGTGCAATTACCTGTTTGGCATACTGCTGCACAGGATCGCGTTTACAAAGGAGGGGGAGGCGCAGGGGCAGGCTTTTTTACAGAGGAGAAAAAGGCGGTGCTTAGCGCGGGAATTCTTCTGAACCTTGGACTACTGTTCTTTTTCAAATATTTTTCGTTTGTTGCAGAG
>JAGBQU010000217.1 GCA_017632755.1 Lachnospiraceae bacterium | reverse complement strand
CTTTTCCAATTCATAAACCGCCTCGTAATCCGTCGAGCCATCCGCCTTTTTAAAATTCAGGATCGTAGGTGCTTTTACAAGTTCCGGGTTCACCACCAGATTGCCGATGCAATAAAGGGAATACTCCTTTCCCGGAGCAGTATCTTCCGCATAACCCACATCACTGATCTTGTGAAACAGACGAAGCGGCTCCGCTCCATCCATCAGATATCCGGTAGCCGGATCGGAAACATTTGCCAAAACCTCATTGATCTTGGTCACTACAGAGTGTACAAGATTATCGAGCTCAGCTTGAATGTTCATGATGATCGACTGCGAAGTCAGATCGTTGTAGGTTGCCGGATCCAGATTGATATAATTGGCTCTTGCCTCTCCTCTGGCGAGCATTTTAGCTTTGATCTGCCCGATATCCGTGTTCAGTTCCGTGGCCACCGTCCTTTCTAAGTCAAACACCTTGGCGGTGGAGATATCAATCGTTTCTCTTCCGTCTGCCCCGACTTCCACTTTGGAATCGTAATCCCAGTAGGGTGTGTCAAAACCGGTTTCCGGGTCCGTCAGGCAGGAAATTCCATAGACAGATGCCCTGGACACAAAAGCGTGACCTTCAATCTTGACTGCAACACAGCCATCATAATCTGTCTCATAACTCATATTTGTCAGTTTGCCGAGTTCATCCAAAAGCGCGTTCCGCTCATCTTTCAGATCGTTTGCTTTCTCGATCTTGCTGACTTCTATATTTAAGATCATGTTATTCAGATCATATATTCTTTTTCCTATTTGATTTACTCTGTCAATCTCGTCCCTTACCTGACTGTTGAGATTGTCCTGATAGCTGCAAAGGCCTGCATAGACCGAATCAGCCTTACTGAGAAACTGAACCGAGCGCTGCACGAGCGCGCCCTGATTTACGGCGCTGATCGGATCCTTTGCAAGCTCCTGCACGGATACCCACAGATTATCAAGCGCTTCATGAAAGGTCTTGCCATCCATCTCACCGAGCAAAGTCTCAATCTCGGACATGGATTCATAGGAGACCTCATAAAAAGCACTCCTGCCGGATTCCCGTCGATAAGTTTTATCCAGAAAATAATCCCTGACCTGCCTCGTCTGTGTGTAGCAGACGCCAAGACCCGTCTGCTGTATCGCCACACTCTTGGGATTGTTAGAAATGTTGTTGTATCGTCTGTCTGCTAAGAGAACCTGTTGTCTCGTATAACCGGTAGTTGCTGCATTTGTCAGGTTGTGTGCCACTGTATTGAGCGCATTCTGTCCCGTCTGCAGCCCGGATGTTCCAATATACAAACTACCCATTAAACCCATAGATGTCACCTCTTCATATCACTTTTTCCGAGCGGCATCCTGCTGTGGCTCTAGGCGCAGAGCATCCGATACCATCGGTAACTATTGTATCGCATCAAATCCTCCGCTGATCCGGCCATTGTAAAAATCTCCGGTATTCGCAGCCGATTGATTGTAATTTGCTGTTTCCGGCGCAGTCTTTAGTCCCTTTAGGATATTCAGGTCAAACTCCACCATCTCCAGCGCATTCTCAAGCAGTTCTTTGTTCTGTTCATTCACGCGCCGCATCTGGCTTGTCGTATCCTTTAGTTTGTCATTGACAGCCGCCAATCTGGCCTGCTCCTGAGGCTGGGTCTTTAACATGTCAATGAGATGCACCAGTTTCAGAGTTGTAACATCCTTGTTCAGTACATTGGCAATATCGGCCATGACCTCTTCCCGTTTCTTCTCGAGGTTTCCGATCTTGCTCACAACGAGCTGTTCTTCCTCCGTGATCGTCTCAAGAGAGGTGATATCACCTTTGATGATGACCGGTGTTTTTTTCATGGATAGCTCCAGCAGTTGTCTGTACACTGCATCCTCTTGTTCCAATACATCCAAAAGATTTTCCATTAAGCTTGCCACGTCTTTTTCCTCTCTTGTTTCACTCGTTTATTGGATTTGTTTATGCCTATGCCAAGAGCTTGCCGGCCAGTTGATCCGCGCTGACACTGTATGTGCCCGCCTGAATCCGCTCCTTGATCGAAGCAACCAGGTCTTCTCTCACATCAGGGCTTGCAGCGACAGCCTTCTTTGCAGTCTGGATATCTTTTCCGATACTGGAGATCTGGATCGCATCCGCAAAGCTTGCCTTTTGCTGGTTTTCCGTGCGAGCAGGTTTCTTGACATTATATAACTGCTGCATCTGCGTGTACGCTTCTATACGCATTTCGGTGTCCTCCTTCCGTGGAATAGTTCTTGATATATTTAATATCGGAGGAAAAACGATTTTCTTTAGTACTTTTTCGCTTTTTATGCACTTTATGCATTTTCTATGTTTCTCATTGCATTTTACTTCATATAATATACAAAAAACCTACCGGCCAAACCGATAGGTTTTCTCTTTCCTATTGTGCGATATCAAGCAGGCTGCCTACGGCATGCTTCCCTGTAAGAAAGTCTCTCTCGCTTTTTACTTTTTCCATAAGTGTTGTTGTATTAAACATAGCGGCACGCTGTGCTCTCTCCTGACTTGCCTTTGCATTGGCCTCGATCTTGATCACTGCAAGCCTGATATCCGACTCTGTCGTGCCTGTGTTGGCATTCTCCCTTGCAAGCAACGCCCCATACACCTTTCTTGTGCCTGAGTTTTCATACGATGTCTGTCCGTATATCTCCTGCGGTGAAGCAGATGAGACAAGCGGTGTAACCGCACTGCGTTCAGAGAAATCCGGCGTATTCACCACCACTTCAAAAAAGCTTTCGCTCTCCTGATCTGTTACAACTGACGTTTTTTCATAATTCGCATTGGTCATCCCCGCATACAGCCGGGTATCCAATGACACTCCTCCTACTGTCACAATATGCCCTCCTTTGCATATCTCACAAAGCTCTCCCCAGTCTCTGCGAATGCCATGTAAAAAAATCTTTTTACAGTTGGAACAGTAGCAAGTCCATATGGGTTTGTCAAGTAAAATTTGCGATTGTATCAAAAAAAGTACAATATGGCACCTTTATTTTCTGATCTTCACACTCTTAGGGGTACTCCACTTTCCGGGCACCTTCTCCTTGCCGTTTAATTTATAGGCTCGGATGCGCACATAATAAGTTTTTCCCTTCTTTAGCTTCTTGACGGTAAGCGTCAGCTTTGTTGTGGTCTTGGTCTTTTTGCTCTTGGTAAACTTTTTATTCAGCGCATACTGCACTTCATACCCTTTTGCGTCTTTGACTTTCTTCCATTTAAGAACAAAAGCCTTTTTCTTACTATTCTTAAGCGAACTGATCTTTGCCTTTCCGGGCGCGGTCACTTTGGTCTGCGCGGATTCTCCGCCGCCTGAGCTGTTGCCACCACCTGAGCTGTTGCCGCCACCCGGACTGTTTCCGCCTCCCGGGCTGTTTCCGCCTCCCGAGCTGCTTTCGCTATCCTTTGCAAAGGTGGCTGTGATCGTATGGTTGGAAGATATCGCGCTAAATCGGTACTTGGATACTGCGCCGACACTTTGCCCATCCACCAGCACATCCTGAATGTGGTATCCGGCATGCGGGCTGATCACAAACTCGGGCGTTGCATTTCTGAGCACCTTTTGTTCACCGCTGTTTGAAATGGTTCCGTTCGCTCCCGCCGAGGCGTTGATCGTATATACCTGTGCCGTTATCGGCATGATGACCGATACGATGGTCGCGGTTGTGAGCGAAGCCCTTCCTTTCGATAGCTGTACCATAAAAGACACGCGGCCTCTCTCTCCAGAAGGATTATCCAGCGATCCCGCAACCGCCTGACTCAGACTGCCGATCCGGATATCATCTGCAGTGATCGCTATATCTATGCCCTGCTCCTCCATCTTTTGAGTGATCTGCCCAGCGATGGCGCTGCGTACGGCCTGTTCACCGTCAGCTCCTGCAAATTGAGGAGTTTGAATGAGGGCGATCGCCATATTTTTGATCACATTGTTTGCATTCTCCACGGTCACAGCGTTCGGAACACCTGCATATCTTGTGGCATGTAATGTCACCGCAAGTTCACCGGTGGAGACCGCTCCGTCTCCGGTCTCGATCTTCAGCGTAAATCCACCGTCTTGTCCATCCGGATCATCTGCATCTCCGGCTACGGGTATTACGACATCCGATACTGCGATATCGTTTTCGGATACAGAATGTACGTTTTCCGCAATGACCGGATTTTCCATTATACGATCGTATAGATACTGCTTCAGATAGTCTTCGCTGATCGTCTCGGCTTCTGCCGCCAAACGGCCGAAATCGGTCTTGTCAAACGCGTCCGAAAGCACATCGGCCTGCGCATTGAGGTAATCCTGCTCATCCTTTGCTTTCGTCACTGTCAGCTCATATGTGTGTGTATCGATGTTGTTCTGTGCCTTGACGGTCAGTTGCCATTTGGTGTCGTCTGTCTCACTCTGCACCATGCTCACGGATGCATATTCGTACACCTTAATATCAAATTCGATCATATCTACCGGGAGGAATGCCTTTGGAGGCAGAAGGATCGTTATCGTGTCCTCATCGATCAGGCCATAGCTCTGACCCACACAGGCACTGTAAACGGAAGTATCTGCGGACAGGTCCTCAAACACCTGCACGGGAACCGTCCGGGTAAATGTTTTTCCGTCAGCGGCATATGACACAACCACCTCATCATCCTCCAGAGCAAATGGCTCATTCTCATGGGTTACGGTATAGGCCGTGATCACTTTCTTTTTGCCGCTGTTGTAGATCTCCTTCACCTCCATGCCCGTCCTGTCAAAGATTTCACCGGCACGGTACATATATTTATCCGGCTGTTTCGAGATCTCGATCCTTGTCACATGCACCTCAGTAACGGTCAATGGCAGCGTTCCTGTCACAACCGAGTCGTGCTCGTCGGCAGGTGTAAATGTCCACGCATACTCCTGCGTGCCAACTTGCAGCGTCTGCATTGCATCAAACAGAATGATTCCTTGCGTATCTTCTTTTCCCAGTCGGATTTCGGGGAATTCATCATCCAGATAGATCTGCGATGTAACAGCCACAGGCGTCACTTTGGACGGTCTGTGGATGACAGCAAAGCCAAGCGTCCTCTCCCCGCTGTAATTTCCTATTCCGCGTATGGTCACCGAAACAGGTCCGATCTGTGTGTGATCCTCCGGATACACAACCTCATAGTCCACATCTTTTTGCAAAACATGATACGTCGATACCAATACGGGTGTCACCTCGATCGGATCACCCGTGTACACCACATCAGGCAGAGCCTCTGCATCAACGGTCGCAATGTCCTTACGGTGAACCGTAACCGTGCACGCATCCGATGCGATTCCCCACTCATCGGCTACCGTGATCACAGCAGTACCTGCTCCCACAGCAGTTACCATACCGTCCTCAGAAACGGTCACAACCTCTTCGTTGCTGCTCGTCCAGATAAGATCCGGTTCTATGTGATAATCAATCAACATGGAAGCTGCTAACTGCTTTTGTTCTCCGACTTCATCCAAACTGATTTCATCGTGGTCCAGCGTTATCTCTATTGAAATCCGTTTTTTCGTTCCATACAATGTGATGTCTGATGTCAGTATCTCATGATCAAAATCAAATAGTGTCGTTTGCCCGCTGTCGGAATACCAGCCGTCAAGTCTGTATCCCACTTCCATCTCCGGTTCATAGGGTGCGACCAGTGAATTTCGTAAGTAATGTGAGAATGTCGCAACCAAAGCACCATCCATATAATATGTCACATTGTACATATCGTCCGTGGCAAGAGCTACAGAAACATTAAACTTACCGGGCTCAGATGCTCTGACAGCCTGCAGGCAGTAGCCGGAAGGAATCGTGATCGTCGGCATTTTGGATACCTCCATGACAGAAATATCCGTTTCTCCGCTTACGGAACGGAAATTGATCGCATCGATATCTCCATAACTCTTAAACTTTTCGTCAACGGCAAGTATGCTCAGTTCACTTTGTCCGTCAAAGGACAATCCCGCACCCGATACATTGACATTGGCCAGACAGTTTTCGGAACCCGCTGCTGCGCTTGCCGACGGAATATCAATCGTCTGTTTCTCCTTTCCGGAAAAGATCATATGGAAGGTATTTAGCGTTGTCCACGCCGTACCTTTGTTTTGCACCTTCAGATTGCCTTTTAAATCGAGTGTTCCCTTGGAAAGCTCTGTATATCCGCTCGTGCCCGCGCAGACATTCATATCTCCCATTACCGTGACATTCGCCTGCACATTGCCATTCATAAGGATCCGCCCCATGGAAAGAACTCCATTCGTTTCGTTGTATGCTCCAAGCTCCAGATTTCGTCCGATCTCCACATTACCTGCAACCGCAACGGTTCCATCCGCGATATGCAGATCTCCCCCTGTGATGAGGGCTCCGTTAATGGTGCTGTTTGGAGCTGTACTCTGTGCCTTTTGGATCGTCATATTTCCTGCCACGGACATTGTGCTCCCCGCAGGGATCGTTCCTTCCAGGCACACGGCATAATCTCCCGCCACCGAGACTTCCTGTCCGTTCCAGTTTACCACCTCGAAATATCCGGTATTGACACCTCCGTCAATGCGCAGTTCATCCTCGAGCTTTAAGATCCGGTAACCCGTTGTCGTGCGCAGTTTTCCCTGCCCGTTGACACGTACCCCCGCAAGGTAATTGTTATAGCCCGAGCTTACATTTGCGGCCGGGATACTCACCGCATGATCCCGCGTACCCGAAAAGACCATATGGAAGTTTGTATCCGTCTTCCATGCTGTCCCTTCTCCCAGAACCGCAACATCGCCGGACAGATCCATACTGCCTCGTGTGAAGGTGGAATACCCCGAAGCATTCGGGTATACGCGCACATCTCCGGAGACGGAAAGCATTGCGCTTGTGTCGACGTTCATGGTGATGCGGCCAAGAGTCCCAACGGGACTGTTCTCATCATAGCTACCGAGGATCAGATCCTGACAGACCTCCACTCTGCCGACACCGATGATCAGAGTTCCCTCCTCTACATTCAGGTCGCCGCTTGTTCTGAGTGATCCGGCAACGGTACATTCACCTGCGGGATCACTTCCCGTTTTTTTGATGTTCAGATTCCCCTGCACATCCAGTGTACTTCCGGTTGGGATCGCGCCCTTGGGATGAATGGTACAATCTCCGCTCAGGCTTACGTTATTTCCATTCCAATTGACTACCTCAAAGTAGCCGTTATATGTATTTATCCGCAGATCATTCTCCAGCTTCAGGATCCTGAAACCGGTATCTGTGGAAAGTCCTGCCCCTGTCACAGACACACTGGGCAGACAATTGCCGTAGCCCGTGGTTGTGACAGCCTTTGGTATCCCGATGTTCTGCCTCTTTGCGCTGCCGAAAACCATCCGGAAGGAATCGGCGGTCCTCCATGCCGTGCCTTCCCCATACACATGGATATCCCCGTATAAAGAAAGGGTTCCCTTGGTTAATTCGGAATATCCGGATGCGTCCGGATAGGCGTTCAGATCTCCCGTCACATGCAGAGCAGCATCGGTGCTGTTCATGCGAACACGCCCCAGGGTGCTCGTCCCGGTCTTTTCATCCGAGCTTCCCAGCTGTAGATTTCCACCGATCTCCACGCTTCCCGCGCCGATGCTCACCGTCGCTTCCTCGCAGAGGAGATTGCCACCGGTTATCAGTGTTCCGTTTACCACACAGCTTCCGGCAGTATCCTGATCAAGCTTTCGCAGGGTCATGCTGCCATTGACCTGCAAAGTCCTTCCTGCAGGAATGGCTCCCCCCAGATTGGCCAGATAATCTCCCGAGACAAGCACGTCATATCCGCTCCAGTCGACCAGTTCAAAATAGCCCTTGTTCACTTTTCCGTCGATCCGCAGATCATCTTCGATCTTTAAGATCCGGTAACCCGTTTCGGTCTGCAGTCCGGCTCCCGTCACAGCCACATCGGCGAGATAATTGTTGTATCCGGAGCCTGTGGTTGCCTTGGGTATCTCGATCGTCTGTTTCTTGCTTCCGTGAAACAGCATATAAAATGCACTCTCTGCCTTCCATGCGATCCCATCATCCAGGACCCGGATGTCTCCGATGATATCCAGTGTGCCTTTTTTGAACTCGGAATATCCGGCATCTGCCGTATAGGCACACAGATCACCGGCCAGCACAAGCCGTGCATCCGCGCTGTTGTTCATAAGGATCCGCCCAAGCGTCTTTGTCCCGTTTTGATCGTCATAACTTCCCAGATTCAGATCATTTGCCTGCACACTTCCTGCGCCATCGATTGCAATGGTGCCTTCCTCGATGCTCAGATCATTCCAGACCGACAGACTCCCCTTTACGGTACTGCTGCCGGCCGAAGTCCCAAACTTCCTTATCGTCATACTTCCTGTGACATCCCAGGTCCTCTTTGCAGGAATGGTTCCCTCAAGCTGCGCTGCAAAATTTCCATCCACGGTCACATCATATCCGTTCCAGTCAACCACCTCAAAGCATCCGGAGTTGTCTGTTCCCGCAAAACGCAGATTCTGCTCCAGCTTCACGATCTTGTAACCCGTCTGCGTCCTGAGGCCGCCACCACTTACCTTAACGCTCGCAAGATAATTGTTATAAAGTGTGGAACTGCTCTTTCCCGTGGTAGGAATCTCGATATTCTGCTTTGCAATTCCATTAAAGATCATGTGGAATGTGTCCTTGGTCTTCCATGCGATCCCCGCATCAAGGACTCTGAGATTCCCGTTCAGTGATAGTGTGCCCCTTGACAGCTCCGAAAAGCCGGATGTGTCGGTGTATGCCTCCATATCCCCGGAGATATCCAGCTTTGCCGCATCGTTGTTCATGATGATCACGCCAATCGTCTTATCGCCGGTCTGATCGTTATAGCTGCCCAGTTTCAGGTTTT
>JAGBQU010000216.1 GCA_017632755.1 Lachnospiraceae bacterium | reverse complement strand
TGAGATAAGCGCTGGAAGCCCTTGTGATCAACCGCGGCCTGAGAACGGCCTTTCCGATCGGGATCTTGTGCATCAGTGCAGATAGAACAACAAATCCGCATTTTCCCAGTGAGATGCGATCCTGCCAGACGGAGGTCAGGGGCGGCTGTAATGTGGAGGCGAGTGGCAGGTCGTCAAAGCCGGTGACACTGATATCTTCCGGGACGCGCACACCTTTGCGGATGCATTCGCCGATCACACCATCCGCGATGGTGTCAGAGCCACAGACGATGGCAGTGACTCCCTTGGTCAAAAATCCGGGAACATAGTATTTGGCACAGTCGGCTTCATATGTCCCGAAGACAGCCAGCTTTTCGTCGACGATCAGGTGATTGCGCTGCATGCTCTGCAGGAAAGCCTCGTGTCTGTCTGCGGTGACCATGGAACCGGCGATGCCGTTTAAAAAAGCGATCTTCGTGTGGCCGAGCCGGGCCAGATGACTGACACACAGATCGATGCCTTCGAAGCTGTCGGTTCCCACATATCCGACATTGGGATTTGTGGATATATAATTGTCAAAGAGCACACAGGGAACCGTTGTCTCTTTTAGCTGATGCATCCATTCGTCGTATAGGGAAAGTCCGATGACGAACGCACCTGCAAAACCGTTTCGGAGCATGTATGTGTCGAAGCGTTCCCTGGACTGGAAGGCGGTGTTTATCGGAACAACGACGATGTCAAAGCCCTCGCGGTCGGCCATCTGACGAAAACCGAGTATCAGTTCATAGCCGAAGGAATCCGGGGAAGCATATTCAATATTTTCTATAAAAATACACAGTTTTTTCCGGTAATCTTTCTTCTGCTTCTTGGGTTTGTACCCCATTTCCACGGCAGCATCCAAAATGCTCTGTCTGAGATCTTCACTGATGTCACTTGCGCCGCTAAGGCCTTTTGAGACCGTACTAAGGGAGATGCCGAGCTTTGCGGCAATGTCTTTCATGGTAACCATATCTCCACCCTCTCTTGTGTGAACAACCGTTTCTGCGACAATACTGCAATATCAGTGTAACACATTTTTGCGGAAAAATGTTGGATATAAGAGAAACTTTGAGAATAAATGCGGATGCACTCTGAAATGTATTGCTAATTGAAAGCATTTACGCTATGATAAGAAAGGATGTTTTCGGGCAAGTACCGGGGACAAATGTTAAGTGAAAGGACTTGAGAGAATGAATTTGAAGATTGGATGTATCAAGGGTGACGGGATCGGACCGGAGATCGTCACACAGGCTGCGCAGGTGCTAAGTACAGTGGCTGAAAAATACGGTCACACGATAGAATACACGGATATCCTGCTGGGTGGCGCATCGATCGATGCGACCGGAAAACCGCTTACGGATGAGGCGATTGCGCAGGCGAAGGCGTCGGACGCGGTCTTGATGGGCTCAATCGGCGGGAATACAACGACTTCTCCCTGGTATAAACTTCCTCCCAACTTAAGACCGGAGGCCGGTCTGCTCGGAATCCGCAAGGCGTTGAATCTGTTTGCCAACCTTCGTCCTGCGGTACTCTATGACGAACTTGCAGGAGCATGCCCGCTCAAGGAGGAGATCTCGGCGAAGGGCTTTGATATGATGATCATGCGTGAACTTACCGGTGGCCTGTATTTCGGAGAGCGCAGCACCGTGGTGGAGAATGGCATCCGAAAGGCGATCGATACGCTGACTTACGACGAGAATGAGATCCGCAGGATCGCAATAAAAGGTTTTGATATAGCAAGAAAGAGAAAACAGAAGGTCACCAGCGTTGACAAGGCAAATGTCCTTGATTCCTCCAGATTGTGGAGAGCGGTCGTTGAGGAAGTTGCAAAGGATTATCCGGATGTAACGCTCGAACATATGCTTGTCGATAACTGTGCGATGCAGCTTGTCAGGGATCCGGCTCAGTTCGATGTGATCCTGACGGAGAATATGTTCGGGGATATTCTCTCCGACGAGGCGAGCATGGTTACCGGTTCGATCGGTATGCTGGCTTCCGCATCCTTAAATGACACGAAGTTTGGCCTTTATGAGCCAAGCCACGGTTCCGCGCCCGATATCGCGGGGAAGGACATCGCAAACCCGATCGCAACGATCCTCTCGGCTTCCATGATGCTTCGCTATTCCTTTGATCTTGACAAGGAAGCAGACGCCGTGGATAAGGCGGTCAAGCAGGTTCTCACAGATGGTTATCGCACGATCGATATCATGTCTGAAGGCAATACACAGGTCGAATGCTCCCGGATGGGCGAGCTGATCTGTGAGCGTATCGGCTGATGCGAGATGAAAATATGTTGATCTAACCATAGATATATATGTTATCAATAAAGGAGAAAAAAGATGAAAAGTGATTCTGTTAAGGTGGGCGCGCAGCAGGCGCCTCATAGAAGTTTGTTCAATGCATTGGGATTTACCAAAGAGGAGATGGAAAGACCGCTGATCGGTGTTGTATGTTCTTACAATGAGATCGTGCCGGGTCATATGAATCTGGACAAGATCGCGGATGCTGTTAAGATGGGAGTGGCCATGGCCGGCGGTACACCGGTGATGTTTCCCGCTATTGCTGTATGTGACGGCATCGCGATGGGACATGAGGGAATGAAGTATTCCCTTGTGACCAGAGATCTGATCGCTGACAGCACGGAGTGTATGGCAATGGCACATGGACTGGACGGTCTTGTATGTATCCCGAACTGTGATAAGAATGTCCCGGGACTTCTCATGGCCGCAGCAAGGCTGAACATCCCGACGATCTTTGTCTCCGGCGGACCGATGCTTGCGGGAAGAGTCAACAATTGCAAGACGAGTCTTTCGAGCATGTTTGAGGCAGTCGGTGCGCATGCGGCCGGAAAGATGACGGAGGAGGAACTTACGGAGTACGAGCAGAAGGTGTGCCCTACCTGTGGATCATGCTCGGGTATGTATACCGCCAACAGCATGAACTGTCTGACGGAGGCACTTGGCATGGGACTTAAGGGCAACGGAACGATCCCGGCTGTGTATTCCGAGCGTATCCGTCTTGCGAAGCATGCGGGAATGCAGATCATGGAACTCGTGCGCAGGGACATTAAACCCAGAGATATCATGACGGAAAAGGCATTTTTGAATGCCATGGCGGTGGACATGGCACTTGGCTGTTCAACCAATTCGATGCTGCATCTTCCGGCCATCGCAAACGAGGCCGGCGTGGATCTCAACCTTGATATCGCAAATGAGATCAGTGCAAAGACACCGAATCTTTGCCATCTGGCTCCGGCCGGCCGCACGTATATGGAGGACCTCAATGAGGCAGGCGGTGTCTATGCGGTCATGAACGAGCTGGATAAAAAGAATCTGCTCTACACGGATCTGATCACGGTTACAGGAAAGACCGTGAAAGAGAATATAGAAGGATGTATCAACAAGAATACCGAGATCATCCGGCCGATCGACAATCCGTACTCCGAGGTTGGAGGAATCGCCGTTCTCAGAGGAAATCTTGCACCGGACAGCGGAGTTGTAAAGCGTTCGGCGGTGGCCGAGGAGATGCTGGTACACGAGGGACCTGCCAGAGTATTTGACTGTGAGGAGGATGCCATTGCAGCGATCAAATCAGGAAAAATCGTTGCAGGAGATGTGGTGGTGATCCGCTATGAGGGACCGAAGGGCGGCCCGGGTATGCGCGAGATGCTCAATCCGACATCTGCCATTGCCGGTATGGGACTCGGTGCAAGTGTTGCCCTGATCACGGACGGACGTTTTTCGGGCGCGAGCCGCGGCGCTTCCATCGGACATGTTTCCCCGGAAGCTGCAGTGGGCGGACCGATCGCGCTGATCCGTGAGGGAGATATCATCAGCATTGATATTCCGAACAACGCGTTAAATGTCAAACTGTCCGATGAGGAACTCGCAAAACGCCGTGAGGAATGGATACCGAAGGAGCAGCCGCAGCTTAAGGGTTATCTGAAACGCTATCGTGAGCTTGTCACCAGCGGAAACCGCGGCGCCGTTTTGGAAGTCAGAGAAAAATAGGAGCGCCGCAACGCGGTTTTATATCAGCAAGAGATGAAAGTTAAAGGAGATAGAGGACAATGCAATTAACAGGAGCAGAAATTGTCATAGAATGTTTAAAGGAACAGGAAGTCGATACGGTGTTCGGATATCCGGGAGGAACGATCCTGAATGTGTATGACGCTCTTTATAAGCATCAGGACGAGATCACACACATTCTGACATCCCATGAACAGGGCGCGGCTCATGCGGCCGACGGATATGCCAGGGCAACCGGAAAAGTCGGAGTGTGTATGGCGACAAGCGGACCGGGGGCAACCAATCTGGTGACCGGTATCGCAACGGCGTATATGGATTCCGTTCCGATGGTGGCGATCACGGCAAATGTGAATCTGCCGGCACTGGGAAAGGACTCCTTCCAGGAGGTGGATATCGCCGGCGTGACCATGCCCATTACAAAGCACGGATATATCGTAAAGGATGTCCGGGATCTCGCACCGACGATCCGTAATGCATTCCGTATCGCAAGAAGCGGAAGACCCGGGCCGGTTCTGGTGGACATCACAAAGGATGTAACGGCCAATCTGTGCGAATACGAGAAAGAGACGATCGATATGAGCAAAGCGGAGAATCCGCTTGATCAGGAAGCGATCGAGAAGGTGACCGAGATCATTGCACAATCCCAAAAGCCTTTTATCTATGTCGGCGGCGGGGCTGTCATCTCAGAAGCCTCCGAGCAGGTGCGTGAATTTGCCAAAAAGCTGGATGCTCCTGTCTGCGATACCTTGATGGCAAAGGGTGTATTTGATGCCAAGGATGATCTCTACACCGGAATGATCGGTATGCACGGAACCAAAACGGCTAATCTGGGTGTTTCGCAGTGTGATCTGTTGATCGCTCTCGGAGCCAGATTCTCGGATCGTGTGATCGGTAACCCGCAGCGCTTTGCGCAGAATGCAAAGATTGTCCACATCGATATCGATGCGGCTGAGATCAACAAAAACATCCGGACGGATGCTTTCATCGTCGGAGATCTGAAGCAGGTTCTTAACGCACTCAATG
>JAGBQU010000215.1 GCA_017632755.1 Lachnospiraceae bacterium | reverse complement strand
TCTTTTTGCTTTGCCAAAAGTGCCGCTGTCTTCTTACGGATATAAAGCGTGACAAATACAGTGATCAGGCAGATCAGGACTCCCGCCATGATAAGCCAGAACCACCAGTGTTCATAGAGGGATTTCTGTTTTATGATGGTGAGCGCATAGGTTTCCTCCTCCTCACCGGTAAGCGTGTTGAGGGTTGCAAGATGGAATACATACCGTCCGCCTCTTAAGTTGGTGTATGTCACTGTCTCCATCTCTTTTTGTGTCGTCGTGACCTTGCGTTCATCGAATCCATCCAGATAATAGGTCACGCGAGGATTGACGAGCGAATAGGTAAGCACAAAACTGTGGATCGTTAAACGCTTACAACTTTCCGGGATCACCACATTTCCACCCTTTGATATGTAGATCGTCTCGTCGTCTGCCTGCACATAGGGAACCTGAAGGCTAACATCGTAACCAATCCCTTTGCTGTCGTTGATGTCCATCATGGAGACACCCTGTGTACCCGCGAGATAAAGATGTCCCTCCGGCGATATATAGCTGCGTGAGTTTGCGGTAGCCACATAGGGCAGGCCACTCTCTGCATCATACAGGATATAGTCGATCTCTTTATCCTCCAGCAGCATTTGCGCATTCACTACATAGATCCCATTGCTGCTCACGACCCATATCCTTCCGTTCTTATCAAAGAACAGATCAAAATTGTTGGAATATGGAAAATTCTTTATCGTTGTGATCTTGCGATCCTTCATATACGCAAGTGAATTACTGGTAACGATCCAGTAGCAGTCACGGAACGGATCCTTTTTGATCCGCAGGATGACCTCCGAACCAAGACCATCCTCCAACCCCAGGTGGGTCAGCTCATATCCATCCAGAATGTACATACCATCACCATCGCTGCCCAAATACAGCTCGCCGTTTCCCCCCTCGCAGATCGAGAGGATCTCCGTGTTGCTCAGACCGCGCGATCCGTTATATGACTCCGTCAGTTCGCCATCCTTGATAAAATAAACCCCTCCGGTGGTGGACACCACGATCGTTCCGTCGGAGGTTTCAAACAGAGTTCTCACGCGGTTGGAGGCAAAGCCATTTGTCATGTTGAATTCCGTGATGTTCCCATGCGGATCCATGCACACCAGACCATGATCACTGTATGTACAAAGCCACAGATTATTCTTTGAATCCTCCTTTATACTCCGGATGCGGGCCTCCCTGAGCATTCCGTTCAGTCTTGTGCTTCTGATCCGCAGATCCTGATCGAGCACCACAAGCCCCGTATCGGTTCCAACATAGAGGAAACCGTCATGCATACATGTGGTATTGACAACCGCATTCCGCATTCCGGAGACGCGGTTAATGTCCGTGAAAATACTGGCTGTGACCTTCATCACACCCTGTCTGGAGGATGTAAACCAGAGATTCCCCTCCTGATCTTCCATCATATCATCCACGGAGTTGGTCATATCCACGCGCTTTAATTTGGTATAGTCTCCGTTCTTGGTGATATGTCCGATCCCGTCGTCGGCACAGATCCAGAGCGTATCCCCTACCACGCGCAGAGCGTTGATGTGATTCTGCTTCGGCGTCCGGATGACCTCAAAATCTTTCATGCCGCCATCCATGTCACCATGAATGATCTGTGAGCCCTCGGTTCCCAAATATACATACCCCTCCATCGCAGGATCCGGTAAGATACAGTTGACCACTCCCGCCTGCAGCTCTGCTCCCACATAATAATTGTATACGCTAAGGTCACGAATGGAAAAGAAATCTCCGTCCAGGGTCTCAGCATAGATATATCCCCGTGCATCCGCATGGATCTCGCAGATATACTTTCCTTTTATCCTGACATCATCTATCGCATGCAGCTGCCCCTGCTTATCCACATATGCCACGCCCTGCGTGGTTGCTATCACGATATTGCCGTTTGCATCCTCCGCTATGGAACGTATGGAAACCGAACTCAGCCCATCCTCTTTGCGGTAGAATGTAAAGCTGCCCTGTTCCATTTTTGCCACGCCATTGTCGTTGGTGCCGATCCAGAGATGATCCGATGAGTCAACATACAGAGCCACCACATTGGATATCCCGGTTGATGCGTCATAACGGTAAAATGTGTTGCCATCGTAGCGGATCAGGCCACTGTAGCTTCCAATCCAGATAAACCCGTCCGGCGTCTGTGCGATGGCATTTGCCTCCGATGTGGGCATGCCGATGCTGCTGTCATAAAAAACCGTCGTCTGTCCGATTCCCAGACCTGTGTAATCCCGCACGATCTCTTCCGCCCTTGCCGGATGCGCACTTTCAATCACAAGCACAAGCATCGCTGTCAGATGGATCCAAAAACGGAAAAATCCTGTCCCTTTTTTCATCATTTGTCCCCCCTGCAGTCAATCATATCATTGCAGCATTTGATCCTTGCAACAGTATACCACATTTATATATTTATGTACAAAAAATGTACGGTATGTATATTCCCATCCGCAGCCGGCACATATTAGTATTGTGGCAGTTTCACTATCCGACAGCCCAAGCAAACATGAAATAAGGAGGAATCATATGAAAGCGAAAGATGTGCAGATTACCCCATCCGGAAACAATCCTTCCGATGTCTACGATGATGGAAATATCCCCAAGGAAGATCTTAAGGGAAATGCAGAACCCTTGCCGGAATCCACGCGTCCACGCAAAGACGGCCCCGGCGGAGAATCCGGTATCTAAAAGGAAAAAACAAACGGCCTGCACATTACGTGCAGGCCAAAACCAATCAATCCACTTGATTGCCAATCTGAAGTACTCTGGAGAATACGGTGAATAAGAACATTTCAATACCGACTGCGGCAAGCGAGCCGAACAGGATTCCCGTCTTTGCCACCCAGCTTGTGCTCAGACCGCCAAATCCCGCCTGTGCCCAGACGACAAGCGTGTATACAACGCCAACAAACCCCAACAGAAACAGGATACATGCACACAAATATCCTCTCTTTTCTATGAAGGAGCATACGCGCTCTGAAAACGTAACATCGGGCGGAAACTGTCCGATGCGCTTTCCAAAGACGCCGGTAAACACTGCAAACTGCAGCATCTGAAAGCCGATGAGCATCATGATCGATCCATAGAACATGGATGTGACCTCAAACTGTACTCTACCGATGCGGGCAGTCTGCATATAGATCATGATCATAAACACAAGACCAAATGCAGTCAAAAGGATACCCGGGTATACAAACAGCCACTTCGGACTGTAGATCAGCAAAAACTCCAGATGTCTGAGTCCGTCCGGTATGCTGCGCAGGTGCGGCGGTCTGTCCCTGCCGTCCGGATACAGCTTACAGGGGATCTCCGTCATCTTGATCTTGAAAAGCACCGCTTTTACCACCATCTCACTGGCGAACTCCATTCCTGTCGTACAAAGGCCGAGTTTTTCGATGCTTTCCTTGCGGAATCCTCTCATGCCACAGTGAAAATCCCGGATCTTGGTCCGAAAGAATATTCTTCCGATGCCGGACAGGATCGGATTGCCGATGTACTGATGGGAAAAAGACATCGCCCCCGGCTCTATTCCACCCCAGAACCGATTGCCCATAACAAGCTCATAACCCTCATCAAGCTTCTCGATAAAGCCTCCAATCTCCGAGAAATTATAGCTATCATCGGCATCTCCCATAATGATATATTCATATTCCGATGCGGCGATCGCACCACGCAGGGCGGATCCGTATCCCTTCTCGGTGACATTCACAACGCGGGCACCCAGTTTCTCCGCTATCGCGATGGAATCATCACTGCTGCCGTTATCACCTATCACAACTTCTCCCGGCAGATCGTGTTCTTTCAAAAAGTTCATCGCCTTTTCCACACAGATGCCGATGGTTTTCTCCTCATTCAGACAAGGCATGATGATCGACACGCCCTTTTTTAATTCGCCCATACCTGTACTCTCCTCTCAATTTGCAAAGCAGTTCATGTATGCAGTTTATAATTATAACAAGAGACCACTTCTAAATCAAGGAAAACAAGATCAAAAAAAAGTAGCATTTTTGCATAAACTGTGTTACACTACATTTATGCAGGATTAGTACATCGGTAGTATGCAAGCTTCCCAAGCTTGAGAGGCGGGTCCGACTCCCGTATCCTGCTTTTTGTTATGTAACGATTCCGATTCCCGGTGGGATTTCAGAATCGTTACTTTTCTTTTGCTTATTTTTTACCTCATCACGGTTCGTTATTCCACCGTCACGCTCTTAGCGAGATTTCTCGGCTTATCCACATCAAGTCCTCTGGCAACACTCAGATAATATCCCAGAAGCTGCAACGGGATCACGGACAAGCTTCCCGCAAAACGTTCATCGATCCTCGGCACATAGATGGTAAAGTCCGCCGTATCCTCGGTATTGTAGTTTCCATAGCTGGTGACCGCCATCAGATACGCACCTCTGGACTTGACTTCGACCATATTGCTGATCGTCTTTTCATACAGTTTTCCCTGTGTCAGGATACCGATCACAAGCGTACCGTCCTCGATCAGACTGATCGTACCATGCTTTAATTCCCCTGCTGCATATGCCTCGGAGTGCACATAGGAGATCTCCTTCATTTTGAGGGAACCCTCCAGGCTGATCGCATAATCCACGCCCCTGCCGACAAAAAACACATCCTTCACACCCGCAAACTTGGATGCAAACCACTGGATCCGCTCCTTGTCCTCGAGGATCTTGTTGATCTTCTCCGGGATCGTCTCCATCGCTTCCAAAAGACGGGCTGACTGCTCTTCATCCACCCTTTCCAGCACCTGTGCCATTTTTAGTGCAAGCAGATAGCATACGATCAGCTGCGTGCTGTAGGCCTTGGTCGTTGCAACCGAGATCTCTGGACCGGCCAGCGTGTAGAGCACATTGTCTGCCTCTCTGGCTATGGTGCTTCCGACCACATTGACGATGGCCAGGGTGCGGATCCCCTTTGCTTTTGCCTCTCTGAGAGCTGCCAGGCTGTCTGCCGTCTCGCCGGACTGACTGATGATGATCACCAGCCCGTTCTTATCCAGCAGTGGATCCCGATAGTGGAATTCCGAAGCCAGTTCCACCCTTACCGGAACATGCGCAAGGTCTTCGATCACATACTGTGCCACCATTCCCACATGGTATGCCGAACCGCAGGCCACAATATAGATCTGCGATACCTTTTTCAGGTCTTCCTCGGTAAGGCTTGCCACGGAAAAATCGATCGTTCCGCCTTTGACATAGGAATTGATCGTCTCGCGCACGACCTTGGGCTGCTCGTAGATCTCCTTCATCATGAAATGTTCGAAGCCGCCCTATACCGCAGCCTCGGTATCCCATGTTACCTCCGTGAGTTCCTTTTCGATCTCCTCACCGTCCAGATTATAAAACTGCACCTTTCCGGCTGTCAGTCTCGCCATCTCCAGATTGCCGACATAATATACCTGACGGGTGTATTTTAAGACCGCTGCAACATCGGAAGCCACAAAGGTCTCTCCGTCCGCAACACCGATCACCATCGGGCTGTCCTTGCGCGCAACCCAGATCTCATCCGGATACTCTTTGAACATCACGGCAAGCGCATAGGTTCCCCTGACACGCACCATGGTCTTGGCCAGAGCGTCGATCGGTCCGATATTGTATTTTTTATAATAATAATCGATCAGCTTTACCGCAGCCTCGGTGTCGGTCTCGGTCTTGATACTGTATTGCTTTTTGATGAGCTTTGTCCGAATCTCCTGATAGTTTTCGATAATGCCGTTATGTACCGCAACGACATTGCCGTCATCGCTGTGATGCGGATGTGCATTGATCTCGGAAGGCTCCCCATGCGTCGCCCATCTGGTATGACCGATACCGCATGTACCGACTAAGGACTTGCCGTCGTTACTCTTTTCCGCCAACACCTTCAGTCTGCCTCTCGCCTTCATGATGATCGGGGCGCTTCCGCCTTCCCTGACCGCGATCCCGGCCGAGTCATATCCGCGATACTCCAGTTTGGAAAGACCGTCCAGAAGGATCGG
>JAGBQU010000214.1 GCA_017632755.1 Lachnospiraceae bacterium | reverse complement strand
TCGATTGTGCAGCTTGTACGAATTCCACTGCAGGCACGCTCTCGCTACATGCTCGCTCGTAGCGGTACGTAAGGCACCAAAATACGGTGCCTAAGTACCGACGGCTCACAAGTACCTGCATTAGGAATTGTACAAGCAACACAATCACGTTCTCTATCCTTACTCAATATCCAGCTCCACGGGACAGTGGTCGGAGCCCATGACGGTGCTGTGAATACCGGCATCCACAAGGCGATCCTCCAACCTCCTGGACACCACAAAGTAGTCGATACGCCAACCAACATTCTTCTCTCTGGCTCTGCCCATGTAGGACCACCAGGAGTATGCTCCCTCAAGCGTGGGATAAAAGTGCCGGAAGCTGTCCACAAAACCGCTTTCCAGCACTTCGGAAAACCGTGCCCTCTCCTCGTCGGTGAATCCTGCGTTTTTGTGGTTGGTCCTGGGATTTTTGAGATCGATCTCCTGATGTGCCACATTCAGATCGCCGCAAAAGATCACCGGCTTTTTTTGATCAAGTTGCTTGATATACTGCAAAAAGGCCTGCTCCCACTCCATGCGGTATGCCAGTCTTGTAAGCTCCCTCTGTGAGTTTGGCGTGTAGACAGTCACCACATAGTAGTCTGCAAACTCAGCGGTAATCACTCTGCCCTCCGTGTCGTGCTCCTCGATCCCGATGCCGTAGGCCACGCTTAGCGGTTCCTCCTTGGTAAAGAGCGCCGTACCGGAATATCCCTTCTTCTGCGCATAGTTCCAATACTGATAGTATCCGGGCAGATCCAGCTCCACCTGCCCCTCCTGCAGCTTTGTCTCCTGAAGGCAAAAGATATCCGCATCGACCTGAGCAAAGAAGTCCATAAATCCCTTGCCCAGGCACGCCCTGATACCATTTACATTCCAAGAAATGAGTTTCATAATCGTCTCCTCCTATGTTCCATCGGCACTGCTTTGCCCATTTACCTTTAATGCCCCTTGCTTAGCCGTAGAAGGGCTTAAGGCAGAGGATGTCCTGCCGCAAGATAAAGCTTGTACCATTCCCCCTTGGTAAGATCGATCCGGCAGGCATCGGCGATCTCTCCGAAACGCCTTTCGCTGGTCGTTCCGGACACGATCTGCATTTTTGCGGGGTGGCGCAGTATCCATGCTGCTGCGATGGTCGTCCCGGACACACCGTACTTTTCACTGAGCGCATCGATTTCCTTGTTCAGCTGGGGATATTTCTCAGATCCCAAAAAGACACCCTGCCATGCCGGCATCTGGAATGGTGACCATGCCTGGATCGTCATCTCATGCAGCCTGCAATAGTCCAGCACATTACCGTCATGATCGACGCTGCCCGGCGATTCCATGTTCATCTCCATGCTGCTCGCGATCATATTGGAAACCGGGATCGAGAACTGCAGCTGGTTGATGACAAGCTCCTGTTTGACATATTTTTTGAGCAGCTCGATCTGCATCGGCTTAAAGTTGGATACGCCAAATGCGCGGACCTTTCCGCTCTGCGAGAGCTTGTCGAACGCCTCTGCAATCTCCTCCGGCTCAAAGAGCGGATCGGGGCGATGTAACAACAGGATATCCAGATAGTCCGTGCGCAGACGCTTCAGACTTCCGTCCACCGATGCAAGAATATGCTCCTTGGACAGATCGTAATCAATGCCCAGTCTGATACCGCACTTGGACTGAATGCAAAGCGTTTCTCGATCGATCGACGGATTCTTTTGCAGTGCCTCACCAAAAAGCTCCTCGCATTTACCGTTGCCGTAAATGTCTGCATGATCAAAAAAACGCACGCCCGTATCAAGCACTGTGTGCATGAAACGGCCTACCTCCTCCACGGTTTTGTCTGCAAAACGCATGCACCCGGCAATCACCACCGGTGCCGATTTTTCCACGGTTTTTATGGTTATCTCTTTCATGTTCTTCTCCCTCATTCACTTTTTAACTCTCCGTCTCGACTTCCACGTAATAAATGAGATGATACTTTTTGGCCAGAGTCCGACCAATCTGCATACAAGTTTCTTGTTCCAGTGGTGTTCTATTTATGCCATCTTCATCAGTCCGTTTTATTCTCCGACACAGCAAAACACATATCATAGGAGGTGCAAAATTCCTCCCCTTTGCCGAGCACGATGCCGTATTCACGCTCATCAAACTCGCCGTCAAAGTCCTCCGCATCACATCTGCCGCACCACGGCTCTAAACAAATAAAAGGCGCATTTTTCTTTGCCGGAGACCAGATCCCGCATAGCGGCATGTCAAAGTGCACGGTCACATAAGGCTTTTTATCCGCACCGGCAAGACTGAGCGTATGTACCTGCTCCCCTTCTATCACGAGCGCATCCTCGTCAAAGAGATGCTCTGTGATCCGAAACGCCCCGTCCTCATCCAGCGGCAGATGCTTTTGGATCCCCCGGATCAGCATTCCCGTCTCCATGTTGATCCCACCATAGATCAATTCCTGTTTTGCATCCGTTATGAGATAGCAGTCCGTCTGTCTGCCATTTTCATCCGGCGGACAGGAAAAGGCGGGATGCGCCCCGATCGAAAAAGGAAGTTTTTCTTCCTCCTTGTTTTCCACCCTCCACATCACCGTGACTTTTCGTCCTTTTAGCTTATAACCGATGTGAAGCGCAAAGGAAAACGGATATCTCTTGCGCGTTTCTTCGTCATCGTTTGCGACAAACCAGATCTCATCCGCGGTTTCCTTTGTCATGCAAAATTCCATATCCCGCGCAAACCCATGCTGCCCCATGGGATAGGTCTTTCCCTTCCACCTGTACTCCTTATTTTTGACATTTCCCACGATGGGAAACAAAACCGGCGACTGCCTTCCCCAGTATTTTGCATCTCCGCACCACAGATATTCCATCTGTGTCAATGCATCCGAGATGCTTGTCAGCTCAGCTCCCACCGACTTAATCTTCACGATCAGTTCCTTATTTTTGAGTTCGTAAATCTTCATACTTGTATACTATGTCCTTTCTTTCTTTTCCTTATTAAAATAGTTGCAGAACGGATAGGATCACAACTTTCAATTGTGCAGTTGTCTACCTCCCTTATATCGAAACCTTCCCCTCGAGGATCCGCTTATAATCCGCCAGGTTTTTGCGGAGAAGCTCAGGTATGTTGAGCTCATATGGGCATCTGGTTTTGCATGCACCGCAATCAATGCATTTCTCGATGCGCAACATCTCCTCCTGCCACTTAGGAGACAGATAGCCGGCGGACGGAGCGCGCCTTATCAGCTGTGCCATCCTCGCACAGTTGTTGATCTGAATTCCGACCGCGCATGGTGCACAATATCCACAGCCCCGACAGAAGTCTCCGAGAAGCTGCTCTCGTTCCTCCTTAATAAAGGCCTTGATCTCATCGGTCATCACAGCCTCCTTCTCAAAGAATGCAAGCCACTCATCCAGCTCACTCTCTTTCTGTATCCCCCATATGGGCAATACGGGATACTGCTGCATAAATGCCATGCAGGCATCGCTGTTTGTAAGCAATCCGCCAGAGAGTCCCTTCATGGCTATAAATCCCATGCCGGCCTCCTCACAGGCCCTTACAAGCCGGATATCCCTCTCCGATGCAAGGTAGGAAAATGGAAATTGCAGGGTTTCGTAGAGTCCGCTCTTTACGGTATCCTCCGCAACTCCGATCTTGTGCGCCGTGATGCCGATATGCCGGATCTTTCCTTGGCACTTGGCCTCCTGCATGGCTTCGTACATGCCGGTTCCGTCGCCGGGTGCGTAACACTGCTTAACGCAGTGAAGCTGATAAATATCCAGATAGTCCGTACGCAGATTGGTCAGTGACTGCTCCAGATCCTCGCGAAATTTTTCCGGTGTGGTTGCCATCGTTTTGGACGCTATGTACACCTTATCCCGCATACCGTCAAACGCCTCGCCAAGCTTTATCTCGCTGTCTGAATATGCCCTCGCGGTGTCAAAGAACCTCATTCCGCCGTCATAGGCTTTGTGCAGCAGATGCACCGCCATCTCCATGCTGACGCGCTGTATCGGAAGTGCTCCGAATGCATTTTGTGCGACTGTGATCTGCGTTCGTCCCAGTGTGACCGTTCTCATTGTCACCCCCCCTCTCACTTATCAGATGTGGCTCCTAACAAGGTGCTGTCTGTGTCTCAAACGCCTGTCGGATACTGTTGTAGTGCAAAAAGATCCCCTGTGCGGCAAACGCCTCAATCTCTTCCTTGGTAGCAAGCATATATCCGTCTGTCTCGCCCTCCTGAAGGCGGATCCGGCTCTCGTCAAAATCCATGACAAAGCGATAGATATCGACAAAGTAATTGTCTCCTTCATCCGGATTCTCTCTTTTGTATGTGAAGAGATATCCGCCCTTCGCACCTGTCACATCCAGTCCGGTCTCCTCAAAGACTTCTCGTTTTACTGCGTCTTTAGACTCCTCACTGGCCTGCACGGCTCCTCCGGAAACCTCCCACCAGCCGGGCGCCCATCCTTTGGTCATCGCTCTTTTTGTGATCAAAAATCTGCCATCCGGTCTTGCAATGACGGCCAGAACAGTCAGATGATAATCACCTGCCTTCATGTTCCAGTCGTTTCGCACCATCGTACGCCCTGTTTTTTGCTTGCTTTCATCGTAGATATCCCAAAGCTCCATCTTACCTGTCCTTTCTGCCTGTCCTCTATCACTTTCCATTACGCGCATTCTTCTTCTATTGTAACGGTCCGGCTGTGTCTTGTCAAAGAAATGAGCGCAATTGTTTATAGATGCAATCTCACATAGCGACAATCAACTTGCTTTTCATTCGTGCAAGTCTTAGAATAATTATGGAAATACAAGCTGCACCATCGATCTTAAGGAGGCTGACTATGAAGGTAGTTCTACTGAATGATTCTTTTCCCCCCGTCATTGACGGGGTAGCCAACGTTGTGATGAACTACGCACGGATCATGACGGAGCAGAATATGGCCGAAACGATCGTCGGCACGCCCCGCTATCCGGATTCGGATTATGATTGTTATCCTTACCGGGTCATCCCCTATCGGAGCTTTGATACCACAAGTATTGTAAGTGGATACCGGGCGGGGAATCCCTTTGCGGTAAAAGCCATCGACGAGATGACTGCCTTTTCTCCCGATATCATCCACACTCACTGTCCCGTGTCCTCAACGGTCATGGCGCGCATCCTTCGCAACGAGACGCAGGCTCCTGTGATCTTTACCTACCATACCAAATTTGACGTGGATATCGCACGCGCCTTAAAGACCCGTTTTTTGCAAAAAGAGAGCCTGAAGACGCTGGTAGACAATATCTCAGCCTGTGATGAGATCTGGGTGGTAAGCCGGGGTGCCGGCGAAAACCTGCGCTCTATCGGGTATGAGGGCGATTACGTCGTCATGCCAAACGGGGTCGATTTTGCAAAGGGGCACGTCGATACAGGCGCCGTGATGGCGGTTACCAAGGACTATGATCTGCCAAAAGACGTTCCGGTCTTTCTCTTTGTCGGCAGAATGATGAAATATAAGGGGCTGCCGCTCATTTTAGACGCCCTGCAGATCCTAAAGGAAAGCGGGATGGACTTTCGCATGATCTTTGTCGGAGACGGGCAGGACGCACCCGGGATGAAGCAGAAGGCTGTCGAAAACGGCGTGGCGGACAAGGTGATCTTCACCGGAGCAGAGCATGACAGGGATGTTTTGCGGGCATGGAATACAAGAGCAGATTTGTTCCTCTTTCCATCCACCTACGACACCAACGGAATCGTTGTCAGGGAAGCCGCAGCCTGCGGCCTTGCGAGCGTGCTGGTCAAGGATTCCTGCGCGGCGGAGGGCATCACGGACGGGCGAAACGGCTATCTGATCGAGGAGACCGCGCAGGCAATGGCGGCGCGGCTTATGGAGATATGCAAGGACTTATCCGCTGTGCATCAGGTCGGTCAGAACGCCATGGATGAGATCTATCTCTCATGGGACAGCGCAGTAAAACTGGCACATGAACGCTACGGCGCAGTGCTCGAGCAAAAAAAAGAGCGGACATCTGACACCGCGCAAAAAAGAAACCTCTGATTATTTCATCGATATCGCGTCAAATCTTGCCGAGGCTGCAGATAAGACCTTCCGCGTGCCGAAGAGGATCTATGAGGGCATGCTTGAAAATGTAGAGGAAATGCTCGAGGAGCTTCGTGAGACGACGGATCGGGTAGTGACCGATCTGCATAAAAAAAGGGAAGACTGGACAGAACATATACGGCAAAGGCAGGACAATCTCCGGGATGAACTACAGGAGCGGAAAGAGAGCCTGAGTGCCCATTTCCGCGAGAGGCATGAGAATCTGGAGGCGGAGCTGGCGGAGAAAAAAGAGAATCTCAAGGAAAAGATCAAAAACACATTTTAGTTTTGGATAAAGGAAGTGACAGTTCATGGAAAAAGATTGGTATAAGCGCATGTCCTTTTATCAGATCTGGATCCGAAGCTTTAAAGACGGAAACGGTGACGGCATTGGGGATCTGTATGGCGTTTATGAAAAGCTGGAGTATATCCGATCTCTGGGGGTAGACGGCATCTGGTTTTCACCGATCTACCCGTCTCCGAACGCTGATTTCGGATACGATATTTCCGATTACAAGAACATTCACCCCGATTACGGCGATCTGGATCAGTTTAAAAAAGTGCTGCACCGTGCCCACGAACTGGGTCTTAAGGTGATCATGGATCTGGTGATAAACCATACCTCGGATGAACATCCATGGTTCATCGAAAGCTGCAAGGGCAAAAACAATCCTTACAGCGATTACTACATCTGGCGCGATAGGCCCAACAACTGGAAATCCATCTTTGAGGGCGAAGCGTGGGAGTACAACAGACAAAGGAAACAGTATTATCTTCATATCTTCGCCAAAAAGCAGCCTGACCTTAACATGGATAATCCCAGGGTGCGCGAGGAAGTAAAAAGTATTCTGCGCTTCTGGCTGGACCTGGGTGTCGACGGCTTTCGGGAGGATGTCATCAACTTTATCTCCAAAAAGGAGGGTCTTCCCGACGGCCTTCCCTTCCTACCCGCAATAAACGGCCTCCCGCATTACAAGGACGGCCCGCATATTCACGAGTACATGGCCGAGTTTCGCAAGGTCTGCAGGGAATATGACTGTTTCCAGCTGGGGGAGGGCCCACTGACAACGGTCAGATCCGCTCTGATGTATCTCACCGGATCCACAAAATCCCTGGATATGATGTTTTCTTTTGACCATATGATGGCGGATTGCATTTACACGGAATATATGCGTAGACCGTTCAGCCTCGTAAAGCTCAAAAGAGCGTTTACCAAATGGCAAAGCGCACTGGAGGGAAAAGCCTGGAACGCGCTCTATCTGGAAAATCATGATCACCCACGTGTGATCAGCCGCTATGGCAGTGAGAACTATTGGCGTGAGAGCGGCACCATGCTCGCGGCAAGCTACCTTTTCCAGCAGGGAACCCCCTTTATCTATCAGGGGCAGGAGATCGGCATGACCAATATCCATTTAACGTCCATCGACCAATACGTGGATATTTCATCCCTCATGAACTTTCAACGTTTTCTTTTAAAAGATACATTGGAAGAAAGAATGGAAAGAATTTATCACTCCAGCAGGGATTCTTCCCGAACGCCCATGCAATGGACAGATGGTAAAAATGCCGGATTTTCCAAAGCAAAGC
>JAGBQU010000213.1 GCA_017632755.1 Lachnospiraceae bacterium | reverse complement strand
GCATATGGCTGCGGTATCCGTTACAAGTACGGTATGTTCAAGCAGGAGATCCGAAACGGCTATCAAGTGGAGGTTCCCGATAACTGGCTTGTCGACGGCAATCCGTTTGAACTGCGCCGTCCGGAGTATGCCAAGATCGTCAAGTTCGGTGGCTACGTGACAGTTCACCGCGATGAGCACGGCAGGGATATCTTTGAACAGGAAGATTATCAGAGTGTACAGGCGATCCCATATGATCTGCCGATCGTAGGATACGGAAACGGCATTGTAAACACGCTGCGTATCTGGGATGCACAGCCGGTGGAGTGCTTTAAGCTCGATGATTTTGACAAGGGCGATTACCGCAAGGCGGTGGAGCAGGAAAACCTGGCAAAGAATATCGTGGAGGTGCTCTATCCCAATGACAATCACTATGCGGGCAAAGAACTCCGTCTGAAACAGCAGTATTTCTTTATCTCCGCATCCGTTCAGGAAGCGGTGGATAAATATATGAGAAAGCATGCCGATATCCGCAAATTCTATGAGAAAGTCGTATTCCAGCTGAACGATACGCATCCCACGGTTGCGGTTGCGGAGCTTATGCGCATTCTGATGGATGAATACGGTCTGGAATGGGATGAGGCATGGGAGGTTACCACAAAGACCTGTGCTTACACCAACCACACGATCATGGCGGAAGCATTGGAGAAGTGGCCGATCGAGCTGTTCTCGAGACTTCTCCCGAGAATCTATCAGATCATCGAGGAGATCAACCGCAGATTTGTTCTGCAGATCCAACAGAGATATCCGAACAGTCAGGAGAAGGTGCGCAAGATGGCCATCATCTATGACGGACAGGTCAAGATGGCACACCTGGCTATCGTGGCAGGTTTCTCGGTCAACGGTGTGGCAAGACTTCACACGGAGATCCTCAAGAATCAGGAACTCAAAGATTTCTATGAGATGATGCCGGATAAATTTAACAACAAAACAAACGGGATCACGCAGAGAAGATTCCTTCTGCATGGTAATCCGCTTCTCGCAAGCTGGGTGACCGACCATATCGGACCGGAATGGATCACCGATCTGCCGAAGATGAAAAAACTGAAGGTCTATGCGGATGATGAGAAGGCACAGCAGGAGTTTATGAATATCAAATATCAGAACAAGGTTCGCCTTGCGAGATATATCTTAGAACACAATGGAATCGAGGTCGATCCGAGATCCATCTTTGATGTACAGGTAAAACGTCTGCATGAGTATAAGAGGCAGCTGCTGAATATCCTTCACATCATGTATCTGTATAATGAGCTCAAAGAACATCCGGATATGGATTTCTACCCGAGAACCTTCATCTTTGGTGCGAAGGCGGCTGCCGGATACCGGAATGCAAAGCTGACGATCAAACTGATCAATTCCGTTGCGGATGTAGTCAACAACGATCCGACGATCGACGGAAAGATTAAGATCGTGTTTATCGAGAATTATCGTGTGTCCAATGCAGAATGGATCTTTGCGGCAGCGGATGTATCCGAACAGATCTCCACAGCCAGCAAGGAGGCATCCGGTACCGGAAACATGAAGTTCATGTTAAACGGCGCATTGACACTCGGCACCATGGATGGTGCGAATGTGGAGATCGTCGAGGAGGTCGGCGAGGAACATGCCTTTATCTTCGGTCTCTCCTCCGATGAAGTGATCCGTTATGAGAACTTCGGCGGATACGATCCGATGGAGATCTTTAACAACGATGAAGGTATCCGCAAGGTGCTGATGCAACTGATCAACGGCACATATGCGCCGAATGATCCGGAGAAATTCAGGGATCTGTACAATTCCCTGCTCAACACACTCTCCACATCCAAGGCAGACACATACTTTATACTGAAGGATTTTCGCTCCTATGCCGAGGCACAGAAACGAGTTGAGGAAGCCTATAAGGATGAGAAGAAATGGGCGAAGAGTGCGATCCTCAATGTGGCTATGTCCGGTAAGTTTACCTCGGATCGAACCATACAGGAATATGTGAACGAGATCTGGGAGCTGGATAGAGTGACACTTCCCAAAAAGAAAGCTTCAAAAGCGGAATAATTCGGTAATGCTTGCGCTTTGGCGCGACAGATGTTAAGATAGAGCATGCACACAACTGACGGAAACAGCAGGAGAATCTGTTGGAAGTGGGAAAACCACATGGAGTGTGCCTGCGAGAGAAAAATGAGAGCCGACCGTCTGGGCAGAAAATTATGGATTGCCATGTAACAGCAGTTTGTAAGAATGTCTGGGCGTGCGGCTCTGTGTATGTCAGCTTTACCCGATAAACAGTCCTGCGGCAAGAGCCCAGAGCCTGCGCTGCTGTGCGTGGACGACACCCCCCAAAAAGAAAGAGAGGAACGATTATGCAAATGAGAGATCTGGCAAAGGAACTGAGAGAAACTGTTTACCCCGGCAGAGGCATTGTGATCGGCAAGAGCGCGGACGGCAGGTATGCGGTGACAGCCTATTTCATTATGGGCAGGAGCGAGAACAGTCGGAATCGTATTTTTGTGGAGGAAGAGCAGGGAATCCGCACACAGGCGTATGATCCCTCCAAGCTCACGGATCCGTCGCTGATCATTTATGCGCCGGTGCGTGTTCTGGGTGATCAGACGATCGTGACAAACGGTGATCAGACGGATACGATCTATGAGGGAATAGACAAAGGGCTGACATTTGAGCAGGCGCTCAGAAGCCGCGAGTTCGAACCGGACGGACCGAACTACACACCTCGTATCTCCGGTATCCTGCATGTGGCAGAAGGAAGCTTTGACTATGCCATGTCCATCTTAAAGAGCAATAACGGAAACCCGGAGGCCTGCAACCGCTACACCTTCTCCTATGAGAATCCGATCGCGGGTGAGGGACATTTTATCCACACTTACATGCATGACGGGAATCCGCTCCCCAGCTTTGACGGAGAGCCGAAGCTTGTAGGGATCGCAGATGACATCGATGCGTTTACAACGCTTTTGTGGGAGAATTTAAACGAGGAAAACAAGGTCTCCTTATTTGTGAGATATATTGAAATCGAAACCGGAAACTATGAGACCCGGATTGTGAACAAGAATTGAGAAAACCGACAATGAGCATGTTGCCTTTGGGGTAGCAAAAAGAGGAAACAGGAGAGGAAAGAGAGTATGAAAGAACTGGAGTTAAAGTATGGTTGTAACCCGAATCAAAAGCCTTCCAGGATTTTTGTGAATAACGGAAGCGAGCTGCCGATCAAGGTTCTTAGCGGCAAGCCGGGTTACATTAATTTTATGGATGCCTTCAACGGATGGCAGCTTGTGAGTGAGTTAAAGAGAGCAACGAACCTTCCGGCGGCAACATCCTTTAAGCATGTGTCACCGGCCGGAGCGGCAGTGGGTCTTCCGCTTACAGATACGCTTGCAAAGATCTACTGGGTAGATGATCTTGGAGAGTTATCTCCACTTGCATGTGCCTATGCGAGAGCGCGCGGTGCGGACAGAATGTCTTCCTTCGGTGATTTTATCGCGTTGTCGGATGTCTGTGACGTTTCGACGGCAAAGATCATCAAGAGAGAGGTTTCCGACGGTGTCATCGCACCGGGATATGAGCCTGAGGCATTGGAGATCTTATCTGCGAAGAAGAAGGGAAATTATAACATCATTGAGATCGATCCGCTCTATAAACCCGAACCGATCGAACACAAAGATGTATTCGGTATCACCTTTGAACAGGGCAGAAACGAACTGGTCATTGATGAGCAGCTGCTCTCAAATGTGGTGACAAAGAACAAGGAGATCCCGCAGCAGGCAAAGATCGATCTGCTGATCGCGCTGATCACCCTCAAATATACGCAGTCCAATTCCGTCTGCTATGCAAAGGGCGGACAGGCCATCGGTATCGGTGCCGGACAGCAGTCCCGTGTGCATTGTACCAGACTTGCGGGAAGCAAGGCAGACAACTGGCTGCTCCGTCAGTCTCCTAAGGTACTCGGACTTCAGTTTGTGGATACGATCGGACGTGCCGACAGGGACAATGCGATCGATAATTATATTGGTGATGAGTATATGGATGTCCTCGCAGAGGGTGCATGGCAGAAAGTATTCAAGGTAAAACCCGAGGTGTTTACCGCAGAGGAGAAGCGTGCATGGCTGGATCAGGCCGGCGATGTGGCACTCGGCTCCGATGCGTTCTTCCCCTTCAGCGATAATATCGAGAGAGCAAAGAAAAGCGGTGTGAAATATGTAGCACAGCCGGGCGGTTCTGTGAGAGATGATCTTGTGATCGAATGTTGTGACAAATACGACATGGCGATGGCATTTACCGGAATTCGTCTGTTCCATCATTGATAAGCAGTTACTATGCAGAAAAAAACAAGGAGGATATGAACATGGTTCGATTATATGACGGCGGAGCATATCTGCTGGGCGGAGAGCAGCTGATCCCGGATTCGCCCGAGTCAGCAGCACTGATTAAGGCTAAAACCGGCAAGGACGTCAGCAGGGAAAGCGCAGCAAAAGAGACGATTGCATATAGTATTTTGGAGAAGCACAATACTTCGGGCAATATGGAGAAGCTCAAGATCAAGTTTGATAAGCTCACCTCCCATGATATTACGTTTGTCGGCATCATTCAGACGGCGAGAGCATCGGGACTTGAGAAATTCCCGATCCCTTATGTGCTCACAAACTGCCACAATTCGCTGTGTGCGGTCGGAGGAACGATCAATGAAGATGACCATGTATTTGGTCTTACATGCGCAAAGAAATACGGCGGTGTATATGTACCGCCTCATCAGGCAGTCATCCATCAGTTTGCGCGTGAAATGCTTGCGGGAGGCGGAAGGATGATCTTAGGTTCCGATTCCCATACCCGTTACGGCGCACTCGGTACGATGGCCATGGGCGAGGGAGGACCTGAGCTGGTAAAACAGCTTTTGAACCAGACCTACGATATTAACATGCCGGGCGTGGTGGCCGTGTATCTGATCGGCGAGCCCGTAAAGGGCGTAGGTCCTCAGGATGTCGCTTTAGCGATCATCGGTGCGGTTTTCGCAAACGGTTATGTAAAGAATAAGGTGATGGAGTTTGTGGGACCGGGTGTATCCGCACTGTCAGCCGATTTCCGTATCGGTGTGGATGTCATGACGACAGAGACGACCTGTCTTTCCTCCATCTGGAAAACGGACGAGCAGATCAAAGACTTTTATGATATTCATGGCAGGAGCGAGGATTTTGCACAGCTTGATCCGGGCGAGGTTGCCTATTATGACGGCGTGATCGAGATCGATCTGGGCAAGATCAAACCGATGATCGCCATGCCGTTCCATCCGAGCAATACCTACACGATCGAGGAAGTCAACGCAAACCTCATGGATATCCTTCATGATGTGGAGAAAAAGGCGCTTGTCAGCCTGGATGGGGCAGTGGATTACAAGCTGACGGACAAAGTTGTGAATGGTCGTCTCTATGTTGAACAGGGTATTATCGCAGGCTGTGCGGGCGGCGGCTTTGAGAATATCTGCGCTGCAGCGGACATCCTCAAGGGATGCAGCATTGGTTCGGATGAGTTCACACTCAGCGTATATCCGGCTTCGACTCCGATCTATATGGAACTGGCTAAAAACGGTGCGCTCGCTTCGCTGATCGGCACAGGTGCGATCGTGAAGACGGCATTCTGCGGTCCCTGCTTCGGAGCAGGTGACACACCTGCGAACAATGCGCTCTCCATCAGACATTCCACCCGCAACTTCCCCAACAGGGAAGGCTCCAAGCTGCAGAGCGGACAGATCGCATCTGTCGCACTCATGGATGCGCGTTCCATTGCGGCAACTGCGGCTAACAAGGGCTTTTTGACGCCTGCAACGGAGTTTGACGGTGACTTCACCAAGTACAAATACTATTTTGATAAATCCATTTACGATAACCGTGTATTTGATTCCAAGGGAGTGGCTGATCCGAGCGTGGAGATCAAGTTCGGTCCGAACATCAAGGACTGGCCGAAGATGGTTGCCCTGACGGATCATCTGCTTCTTAAAGTGGTATCAGAGATCCACGATCCGGTAACGACAACGGATGAACTCATTCCTTCCGGAGAGACCAGCTCCTATCGTTCCAATCCGCTGGGTCTGGCTGAGTTTGCACTCTCCAGAAAGGATCCGCTCTATGTCGGACGTGCCAAGGAGGTGCAAAAGGCAGAGCGTGCGATCGAAGAGGGCAACTGCCCTGTAGATGCACTTGGTGAGCTGAAAGAAGTGATGGACACGATCAAAGCATCCTATGCGGTGGATAAGACAAACCTCGGGATCGGCTCTACGATCTTTGCGGTAAAACCCGGAGACGGTTCCGCCAGAGAGCAGGCGGCTTCCTGTCAGAAGGTGCTTGGCGGATGGGCAAACATTGCCAATGAGTATGCGACCAAGAGATATCGTTCCAACCTGATCAACTGGGGAATGCTTCCGTTCCTGATCGATGAGGGAGAGCTTCCGTTTAAAAATCTCGATTATATCTTCCTGCCGGATATCCGCAAGGCTGTGGAGAGCAAGGCATCCGAGATCAAGGCATATGTGGTAAAGGATCACGAGTTGAAGGAATTTGTACTCAGGCTCGGTGAACTGACAGACGAGGAGCGGGAGATCATTTTAAAGGGTTGTCTGATCAACTATAACCGCGTATCCTAAAAATCATGCTTTTGGGTTAAGAAAAAAAGAATCGTGCCGATATAAATAGTGTCAGAAACTATACGATGCGACACCACGGATGGTAAATAAAGGAAAGAGAGTTCCGTTATTTGCCATCCTTTTTTGTGTATATCTAAACGATATAACGTGCAAAAGAAAACGGTATCGCAAATATGAAGGAGGGATTTTTTGAAGATCGATTCAGCAATGATAGGAATGGAATCCGCCAGGAGATTTACCTCGAGATCGCAGAGAACCATGGGATATTCTGTTTTTCGTGCGGGCAATCCCGGCTCTTTGAACACTTCGCTGACAGATGCAGGAGGCACAGGCGAGGACAAGGACACTTTTTCGGATATTTTGAGCACAAAGACGGAGGCAGAAAGATTGCCTGACCGCCATTCAATGAGAAATAACGGGCATTTGATCCTTGAACGTGTTTCAACCACGGAGGAACATCGGGCCATAGAGCAGATCAAAGCGCAGTGTGTGCAGTACCTGATCTACTGGTTGTTTGGCGCAAGAAATGCAAAGAGCGAATTCCGGAGGATGCTGGGCGATATGTCTTATGGCACCGGCAGGAATATGTCCGGGCAGGATGACGCAAGAGCTCCGGGGCAGATGATCATGCAGGCGAGCATGAGCGAATATTATGAAGAATATGAAAGCACTGCTTTCTCCACCGTGGGAAGGTTGTGTACCGCTGACGGCAGACAGATCGATTTACGGCTCGATCTGGAGATGAGTCGCAGCTTTATGCAGTATTACGAGACGAATCAAACGGATGAGATCGTAAAAATGATAGATCCGCTTGTGATCAATCTGGATGCGAATGTTGCATCTTTGCGTAATCAGAAATTTACGTTCGATCTGGATGCGGATGGGGTCAAAGAAACCATATCCTCGCTCGGAAGAGGCAGTGGTTATCTGGCACTTGACCGAAACGAAGACGGTGTGATCAACGATGGCGGGGAATTATTCGGAACAAAGAGCGGAGATGGTTTTGCCGATCTCGCGGTCTTTGACGATGACGGGAACGGGTGGATCGATGAAAACGATGAGATCTTTGACAAGCTTTTGATCTGGTCTGAAAATGATGCCGGAGAGGATGAGTTATATACGCTTAGACAGGCAGGCGTGGGAGCGATCTGCCTCCAAAAGGCGAGAACCGAGTTTTCTCTAAATGGCCTGCGGGACAATCGTGCGTACGGTGCCATCCGGGAGACAGGAATCTTTTTGTATGAGAATGGGAATGTGGGAACGGTGCAGCATATAGATGTGAGTAAATAGCGCGGATTTCCCACTCCGCGTGCCGGTTGCATGTCAAAACCCGTAACACATTTGTTACGGGTTTTGAAGTTTATGGAGCGGAAAGGACTCCGATAACAGTTGCGAATATCCCGGTTTCCTAGTATAATTTGATATAGTTACGAATCGTAGGCAGTTCCGAAAGAGAATAGGATGCAACCGGAAGGATAAGGAGAGAGGATATGTTTGATTTGGTAAAAAAGACAGAAGGGAAAAACATGGAGATTAAGCTTTCCGGCAGGCTTGATGCAAATAGCTATCAACAGCTGGAAACCGTGATAAGGACGGAGATTGACGGTATAGAGTCACTTGTGTTTGACTGCGAAGCACTTGAGTATATTTCCAGTGCGGGACTGAGAGTGTTTTTATCTGCCCAGAAGCTTATGAGCAAGCAGGGAACGATGGTTGTAAAAAAGGTCTGCAAAGAGGTTTATGAGATCTTTGAGGTGACAGGTTTCGCGGATGTTCTTACGATCGAATAAGGGAGGAAAAAGTTTTGACATTTGAAGAAGCAAGTAAAAAGTTGGATGCATATGGTCAGGGACATGTGCTCAGGTATTATGACGAACTTTCAGAGGAGGAAAAGGGCGCACTTCTTTTGCAGATCGAAGAGACCGATTTTTCGGTGCTTTCACATGCGAAGGATCTGCATAAGGGGGGAAAACGCGGAACATTCTCGCCGCTTGGCGCCATGGAGCTGGATGAGATCGAAAAGCGAAAGGATGCATTTTATGCAGCCGGTGTAAAGGCGATCAAGGAGGGAAAGAGCGCGGCGCTTCTTCTCGCCGGAGGCATGGGGACACGTCTCGGATCCGATGCACCAAAGGGAGTGTACAATATCGGTGAGACAAAGGATGTCTTCATCTTCCAGCGGATCGTCGAAAATCTTCTCGAGGTGGTTAAGCAGACGGATACCTGGATCCGCCTCTTTGTCATGACCAGCGAAAAAAATCACGAGGCCACCGTGCGTTTTTTCAAAGAGAAGTCGTACTTTGGATATCGGGAGGATCGCGTGGTATTCTTTAAACAGGAGATGGCTCCGGCCTGTGATTTTGACGGAAAGGCATACATGGAGGGAAAAGGCAGGATC
>JAGBQU010000212.1 GCA_017632755.1 Lachnospiraceae bacterium | reverse complement strand
TTACCGGACACAGAACCGAAAGCGCGTCCGCCCTCACCGGCTTTCATCTTTACCACTACCTGCTGCGACTCCATTGCCTTGGCAAACTCCTGCGCATCGGCAAGTGCCTGTGCGGCAAGCTTCGCCTCATTGGCATTGTGAAGTTTTAAATCATTTAGATTTTTACTGGTGGCTTCCACACCGATCTTTTGGGGAAGCACATAATTTCTGGCAAACCCGTCGTTGATATTAACAACGGCTCCCTTTTTTCCTAATTTTTTATCATCCTTTAATAAGATTACTTTCATCAGATCTCACCTTCCTGTAACATAGTCGATAATGTATTCTTTAACGTCTCTATCGCTTCCTCTACGGAAACATCCTTAAGCTGGGCTGCTGCACTGTTCATATGGCCTCCGCCCCCTAATTTTTCCATAATGATCTGCACATTGATCTCATCGATGCCTCTCGCACTGATATAGACAAGCTGATTATGGAATGTAAATACAAAGCTTGCCTTGATACCCTTGATATTCAAAAGCTCGTTTGCTGCCTGCGCACCGACAACCGTGGGATTCTCGACGCCCTCCGCATGACAGACCGAGATCGCAAACTGATTCTTGAAAATCGATGCATGGCTGACCGCATCGGCTCTGGTACGATACTCGTCCGCATTGTCGCGGAACATCTTGCGCACCCTGGTCACATCCGCACCGTTCCTACGCAAAAAAGCTGCCGCCTCAAATGTTCGCACGCCGGTCTTTGTGAGAAAATTGTTCGTGTCGATCACGATACCGGCATATAGACAGTCCGCCTCATTGCTCTTAACTTTGACACCATCCCCGATGTATTGCAGGATCTCCGCAACCATCTCGCAGGCGCTGGACGCATAAGGCTCTACATAGGAGAGTGTCGCATTCTCGATGACCTCATCGCTCTTTCTGTGATGGTCGAGAACAACGATCGTGCGGCAGGTTCTGAGCAGTTCCGGACACTCCGTAATACTCGGGCGGTTTACGTCGACAACCACCAGCACGGTGTTTGCTCCGTTTAACTCCATTGCCTGGGAGTTCCCGATGATGATATTATCCTCATCGGCTCCCGCCAAAAACGAATCGACCAAAGGCCGGATCGTAGAGTTGATATCTTCTATAATGATGTGAACATTTCTTCCAAGCACTTTGGCGATCCGATAGATACCGACTGCAGCGCCAAAGCTGTCGACATCTGTCAAACGGTGTCCCATGACCAAAACCTCCTCCTTGGAGGAAATCAGCTCGCTGAGAGCCTGGGCCTTGACACGGGCCTTGACACGGGTAACCTTCTCCACCTGCTGGCTCTTTCCACCGTAGTAGGTGACGCCGGAGGGTGTCTTTACCGCCGCCTGATCACCGCCGCGTCCCAGTGTGAGATCGATGGCAGCCTTGGAAAACTCATAATTCTGCGCATAGCTCAGACCATCGCTTCCGATACCGATACTGAGCGTGAGCGACATCTCATTACCCACATTGATGGTCTTGATCTCCTCAAGGAGATCAAATTTGCGCTCCATCAGCTGCTTTAAGGATTTCTTTCGCAGTATGACAAAAAACTTGTCCTTCTCCATCTTTTTGACGATGCCGTCCAGAGATCCGAAGTATTTGTTGAGTCGTCTCTCCACGATCGCGCTCAGCAGAGAGCGTCGCACTTCCTCCACTGACTCGAGCGCTTCCTCGTAGTTATCAATATACAGTAATCCGACCACCAGACTCTGGTTGTCGTTTTCCATGAGTGCAAAATTGAGGGCTGTCTCATCAAACAGATATAACGCCGTCAGATATCCTTCATAGTCTTCATCTGTCTGAAGAATATCACTGTTTCGCACCATTTCCTTCAGAGGGATCTTACGCATTCTGGCATGGTAATCGCTCTCCTCGTACGAGAATTTCCACTCCGTAAATTCCTCTTCTCCGGGAAGCC